>JANNAY010001625.1:0-10489 GCA_031384945.1 Deltaproteobacteria bacterium | reverse complement strand
CGTCGAAGACCAGCTGCTCGCCGCCGAGCTCGGCTCTTTTCTCGTCGACACGCGCGGCACCCTCAAGCGCGCCGACTCCCTCATCGCTGCGCTCAACCAGGGTCCGGCCGCCGATGCGGCAGAGCAGAAGAAGCTGACGCTGCAGCTGTCGACGACGTTGCTGTCGCTCGACGCCGCGGCCAAGCGCGCCGACCGCCTGCTCGGCAAGATCGAGAGCAAAGAGGGCGCGGCCGGCAAGCTCTTCCACGACGACGAATTCGCCGCCGACCTCAAGGCCGTGCTCAAGGCCGTGCGCGAAGACCCGCTCAAGCTGCTCTTCCGCTGACCTTTCGCAGACACGCAGACACGCAGACACGCAGACACGCAGACACGCAGACACGCAGACACGCAGACCCGGGGCCCACCGCATGAGCAGCGATCGTCTCGTCACCCGCAAGCTCGACGAATTGATCATCGATGACGAGGCCTGCTTCGATGACATTTCTCTGTATGCAGTGTTGAAGCGCGTCGTCGTCGACGACCGCGTCGACTTCGCCGTCTTGCCCGCCTCTAAAACATCTCGTTGGGATCGCTCTCTCTTTCTCAATTTGACCTACTGGGGCGGCGGCCGCGACGTGCTCGCCGACGACCACATCAACGCCGACGTCGTCTGCCACGTCGCCTGGCACCACCTCGCCGCGCGCGCGTTCGCGAAGAGCGGCGCGCTCTCGAAAGACGCCCTCTTCTTCGGCGAAGCCGTCGCCTCGTCGTTCGACCTCTTTCTCACCGGCGCGCTCTTGACCGCGGGACACGACGCGTCGTCGTCGTCCTTCCTCGAGACGCAGGTGCCAGCGATGGCTGCGACCGCTGAAGAGGCGGGGCTGTCGACAAAGGCGTTCGAGAAGCTGCTCTCAACGGTGGCCGACGATCCGGGTCGCGCATTTGAGGACCTGCGGCAGCTGCTCGTCGACGTCACCGCGGCGCTGTTTCCCTGCCGAACGCCCGACGAGGGCCTCGCGGTGCTGCAGCGCTTCTCGCGCCACCGCATGGCGCCGCTGCTGCACCGCTTCGAGCTGTCGAACTGGGTGCTGTGGGCCCGGGCCTGGGGGGCCGCCGTCGACGTCGACGACGGCGTCGCGGCCTTTGATGCCGCCTTGCGAGCGGCGCCCGATCCCCTCGGCCATTTGACGGCCTCGTGGATGCCGGCGGCGCGCTAAACCCGCTGCATGTTCACTCTCTCCCGCCTCTCCCTCGCGCGCGCGCTCTCGATCTCCTCGCTGCTCGGTGTTGGGGCCGTCCCCGTCGTCGTCGCGGCCTGCGAAGGCGGCGACGATGGAGCAGGCGAAGAGGGAGAAGGCGAAGAAGGAGAAGGCGAAGAAGGAGAAGGCGAAGGCCTCGTCGAAAGCGAACCCAACGGCGGCGACCCCGTCACCGAAGTGAACGTCCTCCCCGTCGACGCGTCCCTCGTCGGCGTCATTGACGGCGCTGACGACGTCGACTTCTTCCGCCTCGACGGCGCCGTCGCCGGCCACCTCTACGTCGTCTCCGCCAGCGGCGACTTCGACGCCCGCCTCGCCGTCCTCGACGACGGACGCGGCGGCGACGCCCCCGGCGCCGACTACGTCCGCCTCGGCCACGGCCACCTGTTCTTCGCCGTGCTCGGCGGCGGCGTCTTCGTCGCCGTCGACGACGATGTCGGCAGCGGCGGCGCCTACAACGTCAACGTCGTCGACATCACCCTCGACCTCACGCAAGACGCCATCGTCGACGACGTCAGCGGCGCCCTCGACGACGCCAGCGTCATCGTCGCCTACCCCTTCGACGCCGACGCCGGCAGCGACGTCATCTTCGACCTCGACACCGCCGGCGACGGCGACTTCCGCTTGTTCGTCGTCTCGCTCTCGACGGGCGACTGGATCGCCCGCAACGACGACCGCGCCGTCGACGACGTCAACCCGCTGATCGATGCGCCGCTGTTTGAAGAGGGGCCCTACGTGCTGCTCGTCGAGAACAACGAGCAGACCGCCACCTCTCTGAACTACACGATCACCGCCACGTTACCGCAGCGGTGAGCGTGCCTTCGTGACTCAGTGGGCGACTTCTTCTTCGTCGTCGCCTTCTTCTTCTTCTTCTTCTTCTTCTTCTTCGTCGCCTTCGTCTTCGTCGTCGTCATCGGCGTCGGCGGCGAGCACGGTGTCATCGATGTCGTCGTCACCGTCGTCGTTGAGCGACGCGTCGTCGGGATCGGGCTGCTGCGGCGCGGCTTCAGAGACCGGCGCCTCTTGCTGCTGGTTCTTCTTGTCGGCCTGTTGGGCGGGCTGATCGATCGGGGCTTCGGGGTGTTGGTTCTGCATGGGGGACTCCTTGTCCCCGATCTCTGCAGGTTCCACGCCGTCAGCGCAGGGCGACGACGAGCAACGCGGCCTCAGCGGCGGGCACGAGAAACAAGAACGGCAACACGCCGGGGCTCATCGCGCGCTTCGGATAGAGCAGCGGCGACACCATCATCACCGCGGCCGTGACGAGGGCGCCGCCTTCGACGACGGCGTGGGCACCCTCACCAAAGTGCGCACCGAAAAAGGCGTCGGCGGCGATGGCGACGAGCACAAACGCCGCAGCCGCCGGCGTCGGCATGCCCTTGAACGACGGACCAAACGGGCCGTCGCACAAACCGACAGAATGAAAGCGCGCGAGGCGGACGATGGCGCAGACGACGTAGGCGACGGCACCGACGACCACGAAGGCATCGGCGTCGAAGCGGCCGACGACCCACAAGGCGGGCAAGACGCCGAAGGCGAGGGCGTCGGCCAACGAGTCGAGCTGGGCGCCCGTCTCTGAGGTGGCGTCGAGCTTGCGCGCCACCCAACCATCGAAGCGATCGCAGAGCATCGCCAGGCCGAGCAAGACGCCGACGACGACGTCGCGGGGGGCCGAGCGCGGCGCCGCCACCAACGCCATCGCCGCGCTGCTGGCGCACACGACAGAGCCCAGCGTCACCACCGATGGAACCAGCGCGCGCAAACCCGTGGCCCCGGAGCCGCCAGAAGAGTCGTCAGAAGAGATCGAGGTCAGGGGAGCTCCGTCGTCGCCGTCGTCGCCTTGCGCGGCGGCCGGGTCAAGCCGACGGCTGTAGCGACGTCTTCTTTGTACCAACGCCATCCATCGAGACAACGCTGCACAGCGCCGACGACGCGCGAGCGCTGCGCGGCGGGCGTGTGGTCGAGCATGGTGCGCCAGGCGGCGATGCGGTGGCCGCCCTCGACGTCGCGGTGCACGGCGGGCAACGCCAACGCCGCGATGGGCAAGCCGTAGTGCACGTGCAGCGGGTGCTTCTCGAGCGGCGGAATGGGCCGCCGCGGAAAATTCGGATCGAGCTCACCGCGCTCGTACTGCGTGCCCTCGATGAACACCGTGGTCACCGCTGCCGCGACCTCCCACCCTGCACCTTGCGTCGCGCGGTCGAGGATGTCGCGGTAGAGGCGCGAGCCACGCAAGAGCTCGACGTTCTCGAAGCGGGCGAGGTCGAAGCCGAAGCCGCGCGGAATCTCGAGAAACAGCTCGGGGTGCGGACGCTTCGCCGCGATGCCGCCGGTCTCTTCTTCATAGAGGTTGGCGGCGAGGTCTTTGCGTACGTCGGCGATGGGGCACTGCACATACGCGCGCCCAACGAGGATCGGGAAGTCGCGCACGAAGACCGCGTACTCCTGCTCTAAATGGATGTGCAGCTTGTCTTTGGCCACACCACCGTTGGCGAAGGCAGCGCCGGACCAGTGGGTCTTCTGCTCCATCACCCGCAGCAAGGCTTCACGAAACGCGTCGAGGTTCATCGCCGACGAGGTTCCGTCGAAGCTGTGACAGAGAGCAAGTTCTCGCCGCAGCCGTCAGCGTCGGTCATGCACGCTCAGGCCGCTCAGGCCAGTTTCGCCTGCAGCTGTCCCTGCTTCACGATGGCCTCGAGGTCCATGCAGCCGCCGACAGGGGTCTCGCCGAAGAAGATCTGCGGCACAGTGCGCTGCCCGGTGGTCTCGACCAGCCACTTGCGCTTGTCGTCGTCGCCGGTGACGTCAACCTCAGTGAACGGCACCGCGTTGCTCTTCAGCACCTGCTTGGCGCGCGTGCAGTAGGGGCAGTAGTCGGTGGTGTAGATGGTGACCGGCTTCATGCGAACTCCTTAGTCTAAGACGCCCGACGGCGCCGGTCGTTGCGGGCCGCCGTTGCAGCGCATTGCGACGCTCTCAGACGCTCAGAGCGGCACCTTCACCTGCTCCATCAGCGCCGCCACCAGCGCGTCGAGGGCGGCGAAGTCGGCGGGGCGCGGCGCGTCCCAGTCGCGGCCGCCGAGCGCGCCGATGCAGCGCTCTGCTTTGCCACGCTTGATGCAGGCCGTTTCGTAGCGCGTGTCTTGAAACTTCGTCGGCATCTTCGACGTCGTGGGCGTCTTGTCGAACGCATCGAGCAGCGCCTGGATCGCGGCGGGGTCTTTGAGCACGCCGTCGACGTCTTTGTCGGCGGTGCCTGGCATGCCGCCGTCTCTGCCCGAGTAGCGGTAGGTGTAGTGGACCTTCGTGCCCTGCACCGTCCACGTCGAGCTGTGGTGCGACGAATCGCGCGAGGCCTCACCGCTCTCGTGCGTGAACACGAAGTCGAGGGGCTTCTTCTCCTCCTGCTTCTTCGGCGTCGGCGCCGGGGCGATGACGACATCGGCGGAGGCGGCGGCGGAGACGAAGAGCGAGAACGCGAGCACAAGCTTGTTCATACGGTCGATGATAGCGCGACGACGACGTCGACGTCGGCCGCGCCATCCGCTACAGCGATCGCGTGTCACGCCCCGTCACGCGCCTGCGCCTGCTCCTCCCCGACTCGTCAGCAGGGGGCTCGACCGCGCGCACCGTCGCGCCACAGACGTTCGGCCGCGTCCCCGACGCCGTCGACGTCGTCGCCCGCGCCATCGCCGACGGCCTCGCCACCCTCGGCGTGCAAACCCGCTTGCAGCTGCAAGGCGCCGCCAACGACGGCTCACCCCGCGCCGACGTCGCGCTGTGGCTGCCCGACCAGAACGGCGTCACGCAGGTGCCCGATCCGCGGCAGGCGCCCGCCCGCGTGCACGTCGCCCTCGTCGTCGATCCGACGTCGACGTCGAAGGCGCTGTCGCGCTTCGACGCGCTGCTGGTGCCGTTCGAGAAGCTGCTGCCCGCGGTGAAAGAAGCGGCGCAGCGGGCGTCGCGTCCGCCCGCGGTGCTGCACGCGCGCCTGTGTGGCCAGCCGCCGGCGAAAGAGAGCGAGCGCGTCGAGCGCGGGCTCTCCGGACGCCGCGTCGTCGTCATCGACCTGCGCGGCGGCTCGCTCTTGTCGACCGAGCTCGAGCGCAGCGTGGTGCAGCTCGCGCTGCGCTCACACGACGCCGCACTCGTCCTCTGCGTCGACGCCGTCGACAGCGTGCAGAAGCGCTTGCGCGAGCTGTGCGCCCGCCACGCCGTCGACGCCTGGCTCGCCACCGGCGCCGACGCGCTGGCGTCGACGCTGGGCACCGCCGACCTGCTGTTCGCCGCGCCCTCGTGGGACGAAGTGTTGGCCGCCGCGCTGCACCGCACGCCGCTGGCGCTGATGCCGCCGGCCAGCGGCACGCCGTCGCCGCTGTCGTCGGCCCTGCGCGACGTCGGCGCCGTCGACGACGTCCTCGGCACGCTGCAGCTGGCCGCCGCCCTCGACCGCCGCCTGTTCGACCCCGGCGCCGCGGCCACCAAGGGCCTGCAGCTGCAAGAGGCCCTGTTCTCGACCGAGAAGCAGCTCTACGACGCCCTCGCCTCGGTCGAGCCCCTGCCCGGCACCCACGCGCCCTCCTCGCGCTGGGAGATGATCGGCCCTCACGCCGAGCAGAAGCCGGCGACGATCTCGACCACACCGGTGGCAGCGGTCGATCCGTCGAAGCCGCCGCCGCCGTCGCCCGCGCAGAAGATCGAAGACGACCTCGCCGCCCTGAAAGCGCGCCTCAAAGCAGGCGGCTAGCAACCATGCGGCAGTGCTTGGCACATGGTGACGAGGCTCCGCGGGTGAGACGCGGCGAGGGCTGCGTCAGCAGACCAACGACGCGGCGAACCCGTAGAGCGGCCCGAGCTTGGGGTTGCGGCCTGTCACGCCCGCGAGCGCAGCGACGCGCAATTCAGGCCGCCTGCGAAGGCACAACATGATCGATCTGCACGGACACCTTTGCTACGGCGTCGACGACGGCCCGCGCGACCGCGACGAAGCGGTCGCCCTCGCCGTCGCGCTGAAGAACGTCGGCGTGACGACGTTCGCGAGCACGTCACACATCCGCCCTGACAAGGGCTGGATCAACGACAAGACCGTCATCGAAGCGAACCTCGTGAAGAGCAAAGAGGTCGGCGACAGCGTCGGCCTCGAGGTCGTCGCCGGCGCCGAGCACTACGTCGACGACCGCGTCTTCGGCGGCGACGGCTGGGCGCAGCGCCTCGTGCCCTACGGCAGTTCGCGGTGGATTCTCGTCGAGCATCCCTACTTTGGCTCGCTGCCCGACCTGCTCGGGTTTCTCGGTCGCATTCGCAAAGAGGGCTTCAAGGTGCTGCTGGCGCACGTCGAGCGCTTTCCGCAGATGGCCGACGACGACGCCCTCGTCGACCGCCTCGTCGACGCCGGCCACCTCGTGCAGGTCAACCTCGGCTCGCTCGCCGGCGCCTACAACCGCACGCAGCAGAAAGCGGCCGAGAAGCTGTTGAAGAAGGGCCTCGTCGCCGTGCTCGCCGGCGACTGCCACCGAGACGCCGACGTCGCCGACAACATCGTCGCCGGCAGAAAAGCCGCGCTCAAGCTCATCACGCCGGCGCAGCTCGAGCGGCTGACCGTGACGGCACCGCGCGCGATCCTCGACGACGCGGCGCCGCACAAGGTGTTTCCATGAGAGCGCACCCCTCAACGATGGCGTCAGCGATCCCGGCGATCGGCGGCGACCCGCAGGTGGCGCGATGAGCCCCAACGCCAAGCGCGCGCTGCAGCTGCTGCTCAGCCTCGGCGTGGGCGCCCTCTGCTTGTGGTTCGCTTTTCGCGGCGTAGCAGGCGGCGCCACCACGCAAGACGTCTCGCTCGACGACGTCAAAGGCATCATCAAAGGCGTCGACGCCAGCACCTACGCCGCCTGGGCCGCCCTCGCCGTCGTTCAATTCGTCGTGCGCACCGAGCGCTGGCGCTTGCAGGTGCGTGGGCTCACCGGCACGGCACCGGGATGGCGCGACGCCCTCGCCATCAACGCCTTTGCCTTCGCCGCCGTCTTCTTGTTTCCATTTCGCCTCGGCGAATTCGTCCGTCCGAATTTGTGCGCGCAGCGCAACATCATGTCGGCGTCGGCGGGGCTGGCGGCGTCGGCGCTCGAGCGCATCATCGATGGACTCGTCACCACCGCCCTCTTCGGCGCGCTGCTGCTGTTGGCGCCGCACGACCTGCCGCCCCCGGTGCGCGTCGGCGGCGTCACCGCCCTCGTCGTCTTCGGCGGCGCCGTCGTCTTCTTCGGCGTCGCCTTTCGCTTTCGCAAAGCCGCGCTGCAGCTGGTGCGCAACATCGCTGGCGTCGTGCACAAAGGCCTCGCCGAGAAGCTCGCCGGTCTCGTCGGCGGCTTTCTCGACGGCCTCGCCTGCTTCAAGGGCGCCTCAGACGTCGTCGCCTACGTCGGCCTCAGCGTCTTCTACTGGGGCGTCAACGGCGCCTCGATGTGGATGGTGGTGCGCGCCATCGACCCCGACGCCGCCCCCGACGCCGGCTTCTTCTGTCTCTGCTTTCTCGTCATCGGCGTCATGATCCCGGCGCCGCCGGGCAACGTCGGCAACTTTCACTACTTCGCCCGCGCCGGCCTCACGCTCACCGGCGTCGCCTTTGCCCCCGCCGTCGCCTGCGCGGTGCTGCTGCACGCGCTCACCACCATCACCGTGATCGCCTGGGCCGGCCTCTTTCTCGTGGTCGGCGGCTTCAAGTTTGCTGAGCTGTCGGCGCCGAAGCAGCCGCCAACGACGACGACGAAGACGACGTAGCAGGCGCGCGCCGCGGCACGTCGACGACGAAGGTGGCGCCGCCGCCGGCCGTGGTCTCGATGCGCAGCCCGCCGTGCAAGAGCTCGACGATGCGCTGGGTGATGGCGAGGCCGAGCCCTGTGCCGCCGTGCTTGCGTGTGTGGCTGTTGTCGAGCTGCGAAAAGCTCTCGAACACGCGGGCCTTGTCGGCGTCGGCGATGCCGATGCCGTGGTCGACGACGCGGAAGACGACGCGCTCTGAAACGTCGACGGCGACCTCGACGACAGCGTCTTCGGGCGAGAATTTGATCGCGTTCGACAGCAGGTTCATCAACACCTGCGCGAGCTTGACGCGGTCGCTGTCGACGCGAACGTCGGCGTCGATGTCGGCGACGACGAGCCGCAGGCGGCGCGATTCGCACAACGGCGTCATCACCGCGCTGATGCTGTCGAGCACGTCGCGCAGGGCGATGTCTTCGACGTGCACCACCATGCGTCCGGCCTCGAGCTTCGAGAAGTCGAGGATGTCGTTGACGACGGCCAGCAGGTGCCGGCCCGACTGTTGAATCGCGCCGAGGTAGCGCATGGCGGCGTCGGGGTCGCCGACAAAGACGGCGCGCAATTCGGTGCGCAGCACGTCTTTGGCGCCGCACTCGGGGCAAGCCTCGTCGGGTTTGACGGCGTAGCCCTCGGTCGCCTCAAAGATGCTCTGGCACGACGAGCAGTTGATGAAGGGTCGCTGTACGAACTCTTCGAGCAGCCCCTCGGGCACGTTGATGATGCTGTTCAGTGGCGTGCGCAGCTCGTGCGAGGTGTTGGCGAGAAACGCGCTCTTCAAGCGCGTCGACTCTTCGGCGCGATCGAGGGCCGTTGAGAGCGCGCGGTTCTTCTCTTCGACCGAGACGAGCAGGCGCGCGTTCTCGCTCATGGCGCGCAAGAAGCGGCCGACGACGAAGACCGAGCCGATCAACGCCATGTCGATGGCCGCGAGCGTGAAGAGCCGTGGCGTCGTCATCAGGCTCAGATCGGTGAGCAGATCGTTGAGGCCGGCGGCGATCATGGCGGCGACCGAGCCCGCCAACAGCGCGGCTTCGGTGTTGCGGGCGCGCTGCAGCCCGCGCATCACGATGAAGAGTCCCCAGGCCATCACAACGAAGAGCCACGGGATGAACACGAGGTAGATCCACGCGCCGTCGGCGGTGAGCTGCACGACGAGGTCGACGCCGCAGACGACGCGGTTCACGACTTGAAAGCGCGTGGTGTGTCCGAGAAACGCCCGCTCGAGCAGCTCGGGCATCACGAGCCCGATCGACGTCACGGCGAGCGGAATGATCGCTCGGCCCGCGTCGGGACCGATGGCCATGCCGCTCTTGCCCGCCAGATACAAAACGATGGCGGCGCAAACGGCGGCCGCGGCCCACTGCACGTGCCGAGACGCCGCGTCGCGCTCTGCCGCCGACAATGTGAGCACCAGCACCAGCACGAACGCGAGCACAAAGATGCCGCCGAGCTGCAGCAGCCGCTCGAGCAACACCACGCGATCGAACCACGGGCGCACCACCGGCGCAGGACCTGCGAGCAACCGTTGATCGACGACGGCGACGCGGTTGTGGTCGCGGTTCGCCGGTCCTTCAAAGGCAGCGAAAACGACGAGCGTGTTCGCGCCGACCCGCAAGCGATCGGGCGCCACCTCGTAGGCGGCGAGCGCGATGTGCTCGCGCTTGTAGCCGGCGGCGCTGACGCCTTCGCTGCCGACGTAGGCGCCGTTGACGTAGACGTCGATGACGCCGTTGCTGACGCCGCCGAAGACCACGACCCAGGGCACCGCTGCTGCGCGCGCGTCGTCGATGGTGAACGTGCGCGCCAGCTTCAACTTCTGCTGCGCCCGCGGCAGCGGCCCCGGCAGCTGCACCGTCTTCGTCGCCGCGGCGATGTCGGCGGCGTCGATGTCGGCGGCGCCGCTGTCGTCGTCGATCACGTGCCACTCACCACGCAGCCCGATCACGCTGGGCGCCGCCAGCGGCACGTAGGCGACGATGGCGGCCACAAATGGGGCGAAGGGCACGAGCAGCGCCAGCAAGATGCGCGGGTTCATCGGGCGCCGCCGTCGTCGAGAAACCGCTGCACGTGCGATGGGAGGTCGTCGGTGCGGCCGCCGTGTCCGTCCAGCAGCACGTGCTGTGACGCGCCCCACAGGCGCGCGATCGAGCGGCGTGCCTGGGCGTCGTCGTCGCTGAGCACTGCGGGGGCCACGTCGACGCTGCCGCCGTCGCCGAAGACGGCGTCGCCGCTGAACGCGATGTCGCGCCACAGCCACACCGTCGATCCGGGGGTGTGTCCGGGCAGCGCCAACGCGACGAAGCGGTCGGCGCCGACCTCGACGACCGCGCCGTCGGCGACGTCGTGCAGCTTCGTTGGCAGCTGCGGCGTCGGCCACGCCACCGTGATCAGCTGCTGCGTCAGCGAGCGGTAGGTGCGCTCGCGGCGCAGCAGCG
>JANNAY010001617.1:0-3172 GCA_031384945.1 Deltaproteobacteria bacterium | reverse complement strand
CCATGAACATGCCGACGAACATGACGATGAAGCCGACGAAGACGATCGGGATGAATGGCACCTTACCGACCTGAATGCCGGTGGCGTACAGCTGATCGAAGCCGTGAAACTGAACGTCGTAGTCGCCGCGGCGGACGTCTCTGTCGTAATCGGGGTAGCTGCGGAAGACCACGAACGACGTCGACGACTTGTCAGGCATGACCTGCTGCACGCGCACCGCGGCGCCGAGGCCGGCGAACTCGGGGATGGTCTCGATGGCGAGGAACTCGGTGCCGTCGGCCATGCTGACCTTTTCGCCGATGGCGAGGTCGTAGGTCAGCGGGTCGGCTTTGCCGCGCGGTCCGATGGTGAGCTTGACGCGCTGGTCGCCCGGGATGGGGTTGTAAGAGGCCTGATAGAACGTGTATCCCTTATATTCCAGAGGATCGTTCACCTGAATGGTTTTACGCAGCACAGGGTTCACCGGGCTGTTCTTGTCCCACACCGAAAGGTCGGACTCGAACTCCATCGGGGCGCCGTCGATGAACGTCTTGAGGCGAAAGTCTTCGCAGCGGACTTCGAAGCCGAGGTCGAAGGTGTAGGGCATGCGACCCGGTCCCCAGACGCGCACGAGCTTGGCGTTCTTACCCTCGCTGATCATCATCATGCCGTCGATCTTGGTGAAGTTCACCAGGATGCCGCCGCTGAAGATGAGCACCAATCCGGTGTGGATGATGTAGACGCCAAATCGCGCAAAGCGATGACGTTCTAAGAAATACCAAGTCGAGCCATCTTTACGGTCTTCTTGTGTGCCGCGGCCGAAGATGGCCTTGACCACCGACGACGCCTTTTCGGTCTGCGCCTTCGTCAACGTCGCGCGAAACACCTGCTTGATGCCGCGCAGCTGGTCGTCGGCGAGGTTCTTTCTTGGGTAGAGCGCGTCGAGCCAAATCTTGGGAAAGCGCTCGACGCTGCAGGCGGTGATGCTGATCAGCAGGTACGCGATGATCAGCACGAACCACCACGAGCCGAACACGTCGTTCATCTCGAGAAACGTGAAGAGCTTCAGCTTCCACGCCTGCTGCGCCCACTGCGCCGCGTGCTCTTCGTACGAGAGCGTCTGGTCGAAGAACATGCCGACGAAGCAGGCGACGCCCAGCGCCAGCAGCAGCACCATGGCCCGCGGCAGCGAGCACATCAGGCTCCACAGGGCGCCGTAGACCCGGCCGAGCGGACCGGTCGAGGCGTTGACGTCTGCGGCCAAGCCTTCGGGGTCGAGCTCAGCGCGCTCGTCGACCGCAAGCATGTCGGGGGCCAAAAGCCGGTCTGTCATTCGATGTCCATCATGGGTGTGCCGGCGCCGTTGCACCAGTGGGCGCGGTCTTCGGCGTCGACGACGACGACGGAGCCATGCCCCAGTGCTTGATCAGCTCGCGTTTGGTGGCGAAGTCGAAGCCCGTCAGCGACGGCGCGGCGTCGGTGTGGCAGCGGTTGCAGCTGTTGGCGTCGGGCTTGGCGACGAGGCCAAGAAAGCCCGCAAGCTCGGCGTCGCGCATGACGTAGTCGGGCGTGTAGCTGCGGGCGGCGCCGTGGCACGACTCGCACTGCACGCCCTGCAGCGTCGTCTGGACGTCGGCGGGGACCGCGGTGTGGCACGAGAGGCAGCGCGGATCTTTCTTCTCGTCGGGCGAGAGCACATCGAAGGCGCGGGCGTGCGGGCTCTGCGCCCAGATGGTGTATTCGGCGGCGTGGCACGATTTGCAGCGCTCGGCGCCGACGTACTCGTGCTCGACGACCTGCGCCGCCGTCGACGACGACGCGCCGAAGAAAGAGGCGAAGAAGGCGCAGAAGGAGACGGCAGCGGCCACGGTGGCGGCGCCAACCTGTGAAAATGGCTTGAGATTCCCAGACATCGCGTTTGGCCTATCTGCTCTCGTCGTCGACGTCACGCGGGTCTTTGCGAGTGGTCAGCGACCCACGGCGGCGCCGATCCATTCCCAGGCGGCCTTTTGCTGCAGCCAGGCGCCGTGTCCGACGGGGACGAGGCTGTAGAGGCCCTCCCACGACGGCGTGCCGCGGTGATCTGCCGCCAGGGGGACGACGACGACGTTGGATCCGGCGAGGGCTCTGGCGAACAGCCCCGTGGCGCGGCGCAAGTGCCACGCCGAGGTCACGAGCCCGAGGCGGGTCCAGCCGCGCGCTTTCGCCAGCGCCGCCACCTGCTTCGCTTCTTCCGACGTCGTCCGCGTGCCTTCGACGGCGACGATGGCGGATCTGTCGACGCCGGCCTCTGTCCACATCGTCGTCGTCGCCGACAGCGAGTCAAACGGGCGCTGAAACCCTTCGATCGCCGTGCCCGTCGTCACGAGGATCGGCGTCTGCTTGGCGAACCACAGCCGCGCCCCGAGAAAGATGCGGTCGCCCGACGGACCGAGCTCGTAGTGCCCGTGTGGCGCCTCAGACGCCCCGCCGCCGAGGACGACGACGGCGTCGAAGGATCCGGCGGCGAAGGGGTCGTCGCGGTACGGCTTCTCGAGCTGCTGCGTCATCCACTGCCCCAGCGGCTCGTTGCCGAGCACCATCAACGCCAACGCCAGCGCCCCCGACTTCAGCGCGTTCTTCTTGTCGTCGATGACGAGGCGCAGCACCGTGAGCAGCAGCAGCAGCAGCCACAGCAGTCCGAAGGGCAACACGGCGCGCGCGATGGTCTTGCTGAGGATCAGGCCGGTGGGCGCGGCGAGCACGGCGACGGCGACGAGCGAGCTGCCAACGAGGCGACGCAGCAGCCGCTGTTGGGCGTCGAGCGGCAGCTGTCGGCGAAAGCTGCGGGCGATGACGACGACGGCGACGAACAGGCAAAGAAAAGCGATCACTTCTTTTTCTTCAACACGAGGGCGAGCCGCTTTGCTTCCTCGACGAGCGGGCCGCTGGGGATCTTGTCGAGGGCCTTCAACGCCTCGGCGTACGCCAGCTTCTTCTGCGCCGGGTTGAACTGCAGCGTCAGCGCGTAGAACAGGTGGGCCTCGCCGATGGCCGGCTTGGCGTCGACGATGGCCTTCAGCGCGGCCTCTGCACGCTGGTTGTCGCCCTTGCGGTAGGCGGCCTCGGCGAGCCAGGCGCCGATGACGTCGCCCCCTGCGGCGGCGGCGGGGTCGACGTCGGCTTTGGCTGCGAGGGCGTCGGCGGCGCGGCG
>JANNAY010001588.1:0-2554 GCA_031384945.1 Deltaproteobacteria bacterium | reverse complement strand
CAGCGCCTGCGGCGACGTGAACGTCGTCGTGATGGTGTGGATGCGATCGGCCACGCGAAAGCTGTGGTGGGTGCCTGTGCCGTCGACGACGTAGGCGTTGTCGGCGAGGTCGGCGTAGGCGTCGTCGATGGCGATGACGGCGCCGCCATCGACGAATTCGGCGTCGAGGGCGGTGACAAAGGCGCTGGCGGATCCGACGTCGTCGAGGACGCGGCCCTGCATGCCGACGCGGATGCGCGACTTCGCCCGGTGGATGGCAAAGACGTCGCTGCCCTCGGCTTCAAGGGGGCACAACGCCTCGGGCGACGGCAACACCGCCACCGGCACGTCGCGCGCGCTGCTCGGCTGCGGAAAATTGCGCACCTGCTTGATGACGAGGTGATCGGTCGGGTCGAAGACGCCGCCGCCGACCTTCTTGAACTCGAGGTCGAGCACGAAGGGCTCGTTGTCGTCGAGGTCTTGGGCTGTGCGCCAGGCGTTGGCGACGGCTTGCAAGTGGTTGCCGAGGTTCGCGTAGTCGCCTTCGCCCGAGACTTCATCGTGCTGCATCACCGTCGCGCGCTGCGGCAGCAACGACGACGACTGCAGCAACGTCACGAAGACGCCGCCGGCGGAGACGCTGACGCGGACGCGCTCAGGCGTGGCGCCGCCTTCGGGGTTGGTCACCGACAGCGCGCCTTGTTGAACGATGAGCTCGATGTTGGCGCCGAGGCCGTTGTCGCTGACGACGGCGACGCCGTTGGCGAGCTCGATGTCGTCGTCGAACGAGGGGTGCACGAGCATGCCCATCTTCACATCGCGCTCGTCGATCTCGCGGCGGCGGCGCTCGAGCACGGCGTTGTCGTTGAAGAAGCTGGCGTAGACGCGGGCCATGGCGCGCAGCGCGCCGCGCTCTTCTTCTTGAGCGGGGTTGCAGCGAGATGGTCCAACGTCGTCGTCGTCGAGGTCGTCGGCGATGCAGCCGGAGAACGAGTCGTAGAGGCCGGCGGCGGTGAAGCTCTCGCCGTCTTCGGCGTTGGTCGACGAGCGAAAGCGCAGCTTCACGTTCGGATCGAACTTCGCGGCCAGCGCCGTCAACAGCGTCGCGGCGTCGGTGGCGTTCAAGCGATGTGCAACCACCTGGTTGCGCAGCGTCGGCAGCTGCTGCAGCGCCGTCGCAGCGTCGACGTCGTCGCCGGATCCGATGGCGGCCATGACGGTGTCGACGTCGATGGCGGCGTCAGCGAAGAAGGCGTCGTAGGCGTCGAAGGTGACGGCGGCGGCCTCTTGCGCGTTCTGCGGGATCGCTGTGCGCAGCACCGTGTAGTTGGCCGCTTTGCCGCCGACGATGTCGCGGTCGGCGACCTCGAGGTCGGCGACGTCGACGACGAAGGCTGCGGCGACGCGCGGGGTGACGACCTCGACGGGCGGCGTGATCTTCTTCTCGAGCAGGCGGTCTTGCTCGGCGAGCGGCAGCAGTGCGGCGTCGAAAACCTCGGCGCGGCAGTCGTTGAAGCGCCCGGCGGTCTGCACGAGCACGCGCTGTCCGACGAGGTCGAGCACGCGCTGTTGCGCATCAGGATCGAAGACCGAGGCGAAGGGCAGCGCGTATTGGTTGGCGAGAATGGCGACGTGTGACGCCGGCGTCGCTGCCGCGAACGTCAGCACGCCGGCGGTGAGCGGCAGCTCGGCGGGCACCTGGTCGATGAGCAGAATGTCGTCTTCGCTGAGGGTGCCGGCGACGATGTCGGCGAGGGGATCGTTGCTGTGCACCAGCTTGCCGATGGCCCAGCCGCGCGAGTAGCAGGCGGCGGCGCCGTCGACGAAGCGGCCGGCGTCAGAGACGGGGAAGCCTGCGGCGGCGTAGGCTGCGACTTCGACTTCTGCCGTCGCGCACGTCTGCTGCTCGAACGTAGGGATGTAGAAAAATTGCGTGCCTGCGGGCACATCGAGGCTGTCCTTCAAAAGGTTGAGGATCGTGATGGCCTGCGACGGGTGGTACGGCTCGTCGCGCACCAACTGCAGCCCGACCTCGTGAACGCTGCGGTCGCCGGGCAACAAAACCGTGACGAGAATCGCCTGTTGGTTCGTCTCGCGCAGCGACACCGCGTCGAACTCGGCCTGGCTCATGGCCGTGAAGGGATCGAGGTGGGCGCGGGCGAAGGGTCCGTGAAACGGCTCGATGCTCGCGTTTTGAAAATACACTGTATCGGGGTCTTCGACGATGACGACGCCCTTGGCGAAGCGCTGTTGCGACGCGCCGGCGTCGAAGTCTTCGTAGATGAAGGGCTCGAAGTCGCCGAAGGGCGCGAGCCGCGTCTTCCACGCATCCGACGCCGTGACCGCGACGTCGCGCGTCTCGACGGGCCATGTGAATTCTCCCGTCTTGCAGCTGGGGTCGACGGGTTCGCCTTCGCCTTCGCCTTCTTCTCCTTCGCCTTCGCCTTCGCCGGCCTCGCCTTCTCCTTCGGCGGGCGCGCGACCCGGGCATGCAACGAGCGCAGAGACGAAGACAGACAACGAGAGCGTGAAGAGCGGGCGATGCATGCCGCCGTTGTAGCAAGTGCTTCGCCCA
>JANNAY010001578.1:0-2649 GCA_031384945.1 Deltaproteobacteria bacterium | reverse complement strand
CGCGGTCGTCGCGGTCGTCGGGGTCGTCGCGGCCGTCGCGGTCACATCGCGGCTCGACGTCGCTACATCTTCGATCACGATCTGCCACGCAGCCACCGGCGCCGGGCTCTGCACGCGCGGGCGCAGCTCGAGCGGCGCGTTCTTGTCCGTGAGGTTCGGACCGGGCTGCACCGGCTCTTTGCCGCGCGCCGCGAGGTCGAGAGCCACCTGCGGGATCAACAAGACCTGTCCATCGACCACCACGCGCGGCGGAGCGAGGGCACCTTCGATCAAGACTTTCTTTGCTGCCTTTTCTTCGGGACGATAGGCAACTTCATTAACTTCGAATTCACTGGCAGCAAGCGGCGTGACGGCGACGCAGCGGACAGGAAATGCGATCTGCGCCGGCAGACCTGCAGACAAATAGAAGCTCTGGCGCGGCGACAGAACACTGGCCCCCAGCAGGGTGCGCTCATCGAGCTTCGCCAGGTGCATGCCAGGCTCGACGCCCGAGAAGTGCAGCTTGCCGGTGACGTCGGCGTCGGCGTAGTGGCCGTTGTCGAGATAGACGCGGGCGCCCCACACGCCGCGCTCGGTGGCGTCTTGCCAGCCATCGTTGTCGTCGTCGCAGAAGACTTTGGCGCGCACGGCCGAGACGTCGAAGGTGTCGTCGGCGATGACCTGCACGATGGCCGAGGCCGCGTCAGAGATGGGCACGCTGCCGTCAGCGAGGCGCAGCGCAGCGGTGTTCTCGTGTTGGCCGATGGGCGTGCCCGGACCAATGACGACGTTGTAGCGCAGCTGCAGCGACGTCTGCGGCTCGAGCGCCACCGGTCCAAAGACCAGCGTGCGCGCGCCCTTCACCTTTACGTTGCTCTCGATGGTGCGCTTCTGTTGGCCCTTTCTGTCGGTCGAGAGGCGCGCGACCTGAAACGACCCGTCGACGAGCTGAAAGCCCGCGGGCAGCGTGTCGACGATCTCGACGCCGCCGTTGTTGTCGAGGCTGAAGCGCTGCAGCGCCTTGTTCTCGACGCGCACCTCGTAGGTCACGATCTCGCCGATCGACGCGCGCTTGCGGCTGGCCGTCTTCGACACCTCGATCTGGTTCTTCAACGGATCGAGCGGGATGTGATTGCGCGCGATGCCAACACCATCGTTGCCAACGACGAAGCGCGCGACCCACTGCGGCGGGTCGTCGTCGCTGGCGAGGGCGGTGTCGCTGATGTCGCCAGCAGCGGCCTGACGTCCCAACGGATGCCGCGAGTCGTCGCGCGACACCGGCGTCTTCGACGACGGAAACGTCAGCAGCGGATCGTCGTTGATGACGCCGATGCGGTAGCGGCCGCGCGGCGCATCGAAGCGATAGAAGCCCTGCGACGTCACGGGCTGCTCTTGCTGTGAAGGTCCGAGCAGCGCGGCGTCGACACGGCGGTCGTTGTCGATGTCGTCGTCGCCGTCGTCGACGAACAAGACGACGCGGGCACCGCGGGCCGAACGGCCGTCTGACGAGACGTAGACCGAGCCGGTGGGTTCGAACGCGACGTCTTTTTCTTTCACTTCGCCATCGCCGAGGGGGCCGATGTCGACGTCGGCGAACTTCGCGCCCGACGGTCCGAGCACCACGAGGCGCGTGCGCCCCGACGGGATCGGCGACAGGCGGAACTTGCCCTGGTCGTCGGTGACGACGCTCATGACGGCGTCTTTGTCGTCGCGCCAGAAGGCCTGCACGGTGAAGCCGCGGGCTTTGACGTCGTCGGCGCCGACCGCGCCGTCGCGCGTGCCGCTCTCAACGAACAGCGTGCCCGACAACGAAGCTGTGCCCGGCAAGAGGCCGACGGTGAGGCTGTCTTCGCCGAGGTCGACGTCGATGGCGTTGTCGTCGGCGCCTCTGACGAGGGCGCGGCCGGTGGCGGTGACGACGTCGCCGCGGTCGGCGGCGGCTTCGACGACGAAGACGACGCTGACGTCGGCGCCGGCGCCGGCTTCGACGACGATGGCGTCGGCGGCCAAGACGACGACGTCACCGTTGACGACGAAGCGGTCGTCGAGGTCGTCGACGACGACGTCGAGGCCGGCGGGGACGGGGAAGCTGACCTCGGTCGCGCGGGCGTCGGTGAGCCCGCGGTTGCGCAGGCTCGCGCGCAGAATGACGCGATCGCCGGGCAACAAGAGCCCGCCGTTCTCGTCTTCGAGGCGCAGCGTGTTCTCGTCGAAGAGCAATCCATTGTTGCCTTCGACGGGCACGACGGTCGGCTGCAGTCCGGGCACGGCGGGGTCGGCGTCAGAGAGCTGCGCGCCCTCGCTCGACGTCAAGCGCGCCTGGTTGATGACGACATCGGCGTCGGCAGCGGGGACGACGTCGAAGCGGACCTCGAAGCCATCGCCGGCCTCGAGGCGCGCCTGGCGCACGCGCACGGTGGCGCCGTCGACAGAGCCGGCGTCGTTGTCGTTGGCGTCGCTCTGGCGCACGCCGCCGATCGTCAATGAGCCAGCGACGTAGGCGACGCCACTGGGCAAGACGTCGTCGAGGTCGAGGTCGGTGGCGGCGTCGGTGCCGGCGTTCTCGACGTTGATGGCGAAGCTGAAGGCCTCAGAGGCCTTGGCCACGCGCACCGACGCGGTCTTCGCGACCAACAACAACGGACCGCCACCGACGACGACAGCGGTGGC
>JANNAY010001565.1:0-3250 GCA_031384945.1 Deltaproteobacteria bacterium | reverse complement strand
GGACGGTGAGGCACGCGAAGAAGCGCGGGCTCGATCTGAGCGGGCACCGGGCGCGGCAGCTGCGGCACGAAGACTTCGCCGGCTTCGATCGGTTGTACGCAATGGATGGCAACAACCTGAACGCGCTGATGAAGGCGTCTCCGCCCGAGCACCGGCACAAGCTGTTCTTGTTCCTCCGCGAGGGTGACGTGCCGGACCCTTACTACGGCGGTGCCGAGGGGTTCGATCATGTGCTCGACCTGTGCATGAGCGCGGCGGCCCGGGTGGTCGAGGACTTCGTGGTTGCGCGATCAAAGAGACAGTGAATTCGCGAAATCGCCGCCGGGAAATCATATACACGGCCCGCAGGGGCCCTCCCCGGCCTTGAAACTGGTGCGTGCGGCCTCCCCCGACACGTCGCCGCAGGTCGCAAGGCGTAGGGCCTGCGACTCACCGACGTCCACCAGCCGCAGCGCCCCATGCGCACCACGGCCTTTGCCGGACCCGCCTCGAACGAGGCGCCGGCCGCTCCAACCTTTGGCAAAGATCGTCGTCGCTGCGCCGCTTCCGGATCGGCGCAACACGTCTCGGGTGGCCAACCCGCGCACGGCCTCTTGCATCACCTCCAGCCGCTGGTGATTCAACCGCGGTGCCAGCGACGCCGCTGCATCCGGCCGCGCCGAGAGATGGGAAACAAGTCGATCACGATCTCGATCGTTCCACCACGAATCTCATGCGCACCGCCAACAGCGCCGGCGACGGTCCGCTGGCCGGCCAATGCAGGCGAACCACAAGGCAGTGAAACCACAGCCTCGCGCCGGATCAATTCACCGCAGCGCCGACAACCGGCGCTCGGCCTCGGCGACGTCGAGGGGCGCGTTGACGTTCCACAAGCGCGCCTCGACGCCGGCATCGACGTCGACGGCGACGCGCGAGACGGCCGACAGCCGCCGCTGACCCGCAGCCCACAGCGCTTCGATGCGCGGCAACGACGACGCTGCCACCACCAGCGGCAACGGATGCCCGACGAAGCAGGCGTCATCCGCGACGTCGATCAGCCGCTGCAACAGCGCACCGTCGATCAGCGGCACGTCGACGGCGCAGACGACGTAGCGGTCGCCGCAGCCGCTGCGCAGCAACGACAGCACGCCCGCGATCGGGCCGCCGTCGACGAAGGCGGCGTCGTCGACGACGTCAGCGCCTGTGCCGCCGACCTGCACGACGCGATCGCAGACCGCCAGCAGCGCGGCCGTGACGTGCGCGCGCATGGGCTTGCCAGCGACGACGACGGCGGATTTGTCGGTCCCCATGCGCGACGACCGACCCCCCTGCAGGATCGCGCCGAGCGTGATCACGGATTGCAGATGAAGGCGAAGTCGCCGCGGGCAGCGATGTCGACGTGGGTGATGGCGCCGTCGACGGTGAAGTCGTCGAAGTCGCCGTCGCTGACGTCGGCGTTGCTGCAGACCGTGAGCAGATCGATCAAGACATCGCCAGGTGCGCCGCTGACCGTGACGATGACGCGGTCGCCGTCAGTGCGTTGCGCGACCACAAGCCCCCCCGCAACCGTCGTGCTGTCAGGACCGGGCGACGTGACAATGCGACGCACCAACGACGACGACGACCGCGACGTCGACGGCAGCAGCGTCTGGCTCTCGGGATCGAGCACCAGCACCGCGCCCGCGCGCAAAAAAATCGGCATGTCGCCGAGGCCGGCGTCGACGACGGCGCTGACCGGTCCGACGAGCGCGTCGCCGGTGGTGAGGCGAAACCAACGGCCAGCGGGCAAGCGCACGGCGCGGTCGCGGGCGCCATCGACGACGACGGGGTAGGCAGCGACGACGCCGCCGACGACGAAGCTGTCTTTGTCGGCCCAGGCGGCGGCGTCTTCGCCCATGGCGACGCCCAACGGGACGACGACGGGAGTGCCATCGCCGCCTTTCGACGCCGCGGCGATCCACGTCTCGAACATCGGCCACAGCGAGGCCTTCAAGCGCGCCGCTGCGGCGAATTCGTCTCTGACGGCGGCGTCGTAGTCGGCGTCCCACGGCGCCTGGTTCGAGCCGCCGCCCACCTGAAAGATCGTCGACAACGACGAGAATTCGGACCAGCGCGCGAACTCTTCGGGCGTGGCGCGGTCGCCGCGGTAGCCGCCGATGTCGGCGCCGTAGAGCGGGTAGCCGCTCATCGCCAACGAGAGATACGCGCCGATGGCCGAGGGCAGGCCGCCGACCGCCGGCGCGCCGCCTTCGTCTGGGTCTGCGTCTCCGAATCTCTGCAGGTCGCTGTCGACGTCACCGGGCCAGATCGCGACGCCCGTCTGCTGGTCGTAGATGCCGCCGGTGCGCGTGATGATGAACCAATCGTCGCCGTGCACGTCCTCGAGACCGCGCACGTAACACTGGTGGTAGAGGCGCGCGTAGCGCGTGTGCATCACGCGGTTCGTCGAGCCATCGTGAAACTGCGGAATCGTGTTCTCGAGCAGCCCGAGCACATCAGGACGCATGCTCTCGCCGTAGTCGAGCTTGAAGCCATGCACGCCGCGCTCGAGCAGCGGCCGCATGTTCTCGATCCACGCGTCGCAGGCGGCGTCGTTGCTGAAGTCGACAAAGGCACCCTGGCCGCGTCCCCACGGAAACGTGAAGGGCGCGCCGGCAGCGTCGACGACGAGAAAGCCGCGGTCTTTGAAGTCGTTGAACAGGTCGCGCGACGCGAACGACGGCATGCCCACGGCCTGGTCGCTGTCGTCGCTGGTGTTCACATGCTCGGTGGCCCAGACGATGGGGCGCAGGCCTTCGTCGTCGAGGCGGTCGATGGCGTCGTCGAAGCCGGGCAGCTGCACCTCGTTGACGACGAAGGTGTTGTACCCGGTCTCCCACGGCGCATCGATCCACAATGACGAGAACGGCAGCCCGCGCGTGATGAGCTCGTCGACGTCGCGGTTCATCATGTCGACGCCGCTGTCGACGACGTTGCCTGCTTCGTCTTGCTGCGTCTCGAGATCGTTGCGCCACTGCATGGGCATCAGCGCCCAGGTCGGCGGCGCCTTGGGCAATCCCATGCGGCGCGCGTGGGCTTTGACGTTGTCGACGACGCGTTCGCCGTCTTCGCTGGCGCCGTCTTCGCTGGCGTTGTCGAGGGCGCCGCCGCGGATGCGCAGCGGCAGCGCGGTGCCGAGCCAGCGAAGACGGCGCCAGCGAAGACGGCGAACGCGTCGTCGACAACGTCAAAGCCCACGCGCGCCGCATGGGATTGCCCAAGGCGCCGCCGA
>JANNAY010001562.1:0-3905 GCA_031384945.1 Deltaproteobacteria bacterium | reverse complement strand
TACTTCGACCTCGATCTCGACGCCGTCGCCGTCGACGCCCGCGTCAAGGCCCTCAAAGAAAGCGGCGTCAGAGCCAGCGCCCTCCACGTCGTCGTCGTCGCCGCCGTCCGCGTCTTGCACGAGCGATCACGCTTGAACCGCTTCGTCGCCGGTGGCCGCACCTGGCAACGGCGCGGCATCTGGGTCTCGTTCTCGGGCAAGAAAGAGAAGAGCGACAAGGGCAGCGTCGCCGTCATCAAGCAGCAGCTCGACCCCGCCCTCGACGACGCCGACCTCGCCAGAGCCCTCGAAAGCGGCGTCGTCGAAGCCCGCAGCGACGTCGAAAACGCCACCGACAAAGAGCTGAAGTTCTTGCTCGCGCTGCCAGTGTTCGTACTCGCGCTCTTGCTGGCGCTCGCCAAGCGGCTCGACGCCTGGGGTCTGCTGCCGAAGTTCTTCATCGACGGCGACCCGCTCTTTGCTTCGATCTTCGTCGCCAACCTCGGCAGCCTCGGCATGGATGCGGCGCGTCACCATCTTTACGAGTACGGCAACATTCCGATTTTCTGCACCATTGGAAAGAAGTCGCACGCCTTCGTCGTCGACAAAGACGGCAACGTCAAAGCCCGCGAAGTCTATCCGCTGCGGTTGACGTTTGATGAGCGCATCGAAGACGGGCTTTATTGTCTGACGTCGATGCAGCTCTTGAAGCAGAAGATCGAAGCGCCGATCTGAGGGCTCAGGTCGCTGGCGTCGAGTTCGTCGCGTCTTCGGTCTGCTTCGCGCGAAATTCGATCACACGCGCGCGCAAGGCCGCGTCGTTGAGCGCCAGGATCGAGCAGGCCAACAGCCCTGCGTTCTTCGCGCCCGCCTCACCGATGGCCAGCGTTGCAACAGGAATTCCGCCGGGCATCTGCACGATCGAAAGCAAAGAATCCAAGCCACTGAGCGCCTTCGACTGCACAGGAACGCCCAGCACGGGCAGATGCGTCTTCGCCGCCAGCATGCCGGGCAGGTGGGCGGCGCCGCCAGCACCTGCGATGATGATTTTGATGCCGCGTGCTTCGGCTTCTTCTGCATACTGAAACATCGCATCTGGCATGCGGTGCGCTGAGACCACGCGGCTCTCGAACGGCACACCGAGCTGCTGCAGAATCGCGCAGGCCTTGTTCATGGTTGGACCGTCTGACGATGAGCCCATGACGACGCCAACGACAGGAGATGTGGTCATGTCACCCGCATAGCCTGTCTCGCTCTCATCGTCGTGGCCGGCCGCACAACGGGGCTGCGTTTGGAGTTTTAAGCTCAACTCATGAGCAGCAAGATCCTCGATGTGACGGCTGTGGCTGAGCAGTCGGGCGTGCCTCTCGGCAAGTCCAAAGAGCTGTCGGTGGTCATCGATCTCATGGCCAGCGGCGACGCCGTCGGTGGGCCGCGGCCGTCGCTGTCGGTTGCCTTCGTGCTCGACGCTTCGGGTTCGATGAACGGCCAGCCCATCACGCAGGTGAAAGACAGCGTCGAGCGGCTCATCGATCTGCTCAGCGAATCCGACGCCGTCGGCATCGTCGCCTTTGCCGACAACCCCGTCGTCGTCGCCGAGAAGGCGCCGCTGACATCTCTGCACAAGCAGAACCTGCGTCGTCGGTTGTCGGCGCTCAAGGCCGGTGGCGGCACCGGCATGTCGCGCGGCCTGCAGAGCGGCGCTGGGCTGCTGGGCACCCGCGGCGAGAACGAGCGACAGGTGGTGGTGCTGCTCACCGACGGCGCGCCCACCGACGGCAGCACCAAAGACAGCCTCGGCGCCATCGCCCAGAGCTTTCGCCCCGACGTGTCGACCACGACGCTGGGCTACGGACCGTGCCACCAGGGCGACCTGCTCGACACGGTCGCGAGGCTCGGCGGCGGTCAGTACTGGTACATCCCCGACCCTGACGAGGCGCAGACCGAATTCGCCCGCGCTCTCGGCGCCCAGGGCGACATCGTCGTCGACGCCGTCGAGCTGTTGCTGCAGCCCGGCGAAGGTGTCGAGATCATCGAGGTGGTTGGCGTCGCCAAGACGCGCTTCACCAGCGAAGGCGCCATCGTCGGCCGCCCTGATCTGCGCGCCGAGCAAACGCACACCACGATCGTGAAGCTGCGCATCGACGCCCGCACCGAAGCCCAGCGCCTGACGCCGCTCAAGGTCGAGGCCCGCTTCCGCAAAGCCGGCGAAAAACACCAGCAGCGCGTGGGCGCCAACGTCGTCGTCGACGTCGTCCACGGCGAACCGTCGTGGAACGTCGAGGCGCGCAAAAAAGTGGTGCTCGCCTGGGCCGAGCAGCAGCGCAGCGAAGCGCGGTTGCACGCCGACCAACGCCGCTTCGACGCCGCGTCCGTGTTGTTGAAAGCGGTCGTCGCCGCGCTCGAGGCCTTGCCCGGCTACACGAAGCTCGATGGCAGCGCCGTCAGCGAGGCCGTCGAGCAGCTCATCGATGAGATCCAGGCCTACGAGACGAAGCCGTCGGCTGAGCAGTACCTCGAGTTTCGCAGCACCAACCTCGCCGTCGACCTCGCCCAGGGCGCGCGGCACCAGGCCGACGTCAAGATGCGTTCGGCGCAATCACAAGCGTTGATGGCCGGCGTCGCAGGCAACGGCGTCGTCGTCGGCGACCTCGTCTACGTCGAAAAAGGCGGGGCCGCGCAGCGCATGCCGATCAGCGGCGAGCTCACCATCGGACGCGTGCAGGGCAACGACATCGTCTTGGCCAAGGGCAACATCTCGAAGCGCCACACGCGCTTCGTGGTGCGCGACGGCAAGGTCATCGTCGTCGACCTCAAAGCCACCAACGGCACCTTCGTCAACGGCAAGCGCGTCTCGTCACCGGTGATCGTGACCGCGGATGATAAAGTTTACATCGGTGACTTCACGTTTCACTTTGAACCAAAAGTGTCGTGATCGTCGGCGCTACGTCGGCGGCAGCTGGCGCAATCTACGCACAGCGCGGTCTTCGGCGTCGTTGCCTTTGACGTACATCAAATTGGCCACAGTCAAGCGCCAGCGCAGGCGGCGCGCGAGCTTCTTGGTGATGCCCAACTGTTCGCACTCTCTGAAGAAGGCCTGCCGCGAGGTGAACCACACGATGGGCGTGCCGAGAAAGAAGCCGCCGAAGACCATGGCGACGATGACGTCGAGGATCATCCATTCGCCGTCGATGATGCCGATGTTCTCTGAGGCGATGAGCAAGAAGGGCGCGGCCAGAAAAAAGAACCACACAGTGCCGAAGAGCGTGCGGTGCTTGCGCGCGGCGCGGACGACTTCGAGGGCGGTGTCGTCGTCGAGGTCTTCGGTGCGCTCGATCAGCTCTTGCGGCCTCTTCAGCGCGACGTTCACGGTGGGCACGCCCGCCGCTGAGCCCGCGTGTTCCAGGTGCTCTGGCAGCGACAACGTCGACGGACCGGCCGCGACCAGCTCGCGCACGTTGCGCAGCTTCAGCGATTCGCCCGAGACAGCCGCGGCGACGACGGCGAAGACGGCGCCGCACAACGCGAGCAGCTTGGCGGTGACGCCCGAGGCGACGACGGCGCTCAGCGGGTGAGCGTGCAACGTGTCGAGCAAGAGCGCGCAGCCGACGACGGCAGAGACGGCGGTGAAGGCGACGACGATGCCGCGGCCTGCGCCGACTGTGCCTTTGACGTCGACGCGGGCGACGACGCCGTCGGCGAATCCGTCGTCGTCGACGTGGGGCTGCTGCAGCAGCTCGTCGAGCCACTGTTCGTTCGAGGGGTTCATGCGGCCTCCGTTCGCGGCGTTGCGTAGGCAGAGAGCAGCGCGCGCAGCTTCTCTTTGCCGCGGGCGACGTGTGACTTGAGTGTGCCGAGCGGCATGCCCAGCACGACGGCGGCTTCGTCGTGGGTGAGCTCGTCTTGAAAGCACAGCGCGATGGCGG
>JANNAY010001556.1:0-6479 GCA_031384945.1 Deltaproteobacteria bacterium | reverse complement strand
TCAACCGGCGGCGCGCGCGGCGGTGCAGAAGCACAAAGACATGGGCGAGCTGATCTTCTTGCTGACGTCGTCGTCGAACTACCTGTCGGCCCCGATCGCCGATGAGCTGCAGGTCGACGGCTTTCTCGCCAACCGCTTCGGCGTCGAGGCCGGCGTCTTCACTGGACTCGCTGAACTTCCGCTCTGCTACGGCGCCGGCAAGGTCGACCACGCCCGCGCCGTCGCCGACAAGCTGCGCATCGACCTCAAAGAGTGCGCCTTCTACACAGACAGCGTCAGCGACCTGCCGATGCTCGAGCAGGTCGGCCGCCCCGTCGTCGTCGATCCCGACCCGCGCCTGCGCCGCATCGCCAGAAAGCGCGGCTGGCCCGTCGAGCACTGGAAGCACGCGCCGTCGCCGCCGCGCCTCTTGCCCCCACCGACCTGAGCCGACCTGAGCAACGCGTGACGTCGGGAGATGTAGGTCTCTGGCGCCGGGCAAAGGTGGCCAGCGCGCCCTCGGATGGTTCATCCTCTGCGCATGCGTTTTTTGTCGACGTGCGTCGTCCTCCTGGCGCTCGACGCGTGTGTGTTGACGCCGTCGACGGGCTACGGCCGCGCCTGCGACGTCGACGCTGACTGCGACGACGGCGACGCCTGCGACGTCGCCCGCGGCTTCTGCGTCCCTGGCGACGCCGTCGAGGGCGAAGGCGAAGGCGAAGGCGACGTCGGCGAAGGCGAAGGCGAAGGCGAAGGCGAAGGCGACGAAGGCGAAGGCGAAGGCGACGTCGGCGAAGGCGAAGGCGAAGTCGACTTCTTCCGCGTGCAGCCGCTGCCGCCGCAGGTCGTCGACGAAGACGCCGAGCTCGTCGTCGCCGTCACCGTCGACAACCCGCCCGCCGGCAGCCTCGTGCAGCTGGCGGCGAGCTCGGCCAACGGCGCGCTGGTCAGCGTCGACGAGAACAACCAGCTGCATTATCAGGCGCGGTCCAACATCAACGGCGCCGACGTCGTCACCATCAGCGCCGTCGCTGGCGAAGAGAGAGCGGTCGACGCCAGCGTCGCCATCAACGTCGTCGCTGTCGACGACGCGCCGTCGTTCACGCCGCGCTCGCTGCCGCTGTCGCTGCGCGAAGACGAACCAGGCAACGCCATCGTCGCCGAGAGCGGCGTCGCCGGCCCTGCCGACGAAGCCGACGACGAATTCTTCTACGACGTCGTCGTCACCGCCGGCGCCGACCTCATCGCCGCCGCCGCCGTCGACCCCGCCACCGGCCGCCTCGCGGTCGTGCCCGCCCGCGATCGCAATGGGGCTGCCACGTTGCGCGTCACCATCGTCGACGCCGGTGGCGCCGGCACCAGCAGCGACGTCAACGTCGTCATCGCCCCGATCAACGACCCGCCGCGGCTCGTGAGCCCGGCCGGTCCGTTCTTCTTGCGCAGCGACGTGCAAGACGTCGTCGTTGTCATCGGCACCATCTCGCCCGGCCCGTTCGAAGACGGGCAAACCATCAACCTCATCGACACCGAAGACGATGACCCCGCGAATCTGTTCGCTCGCGCCGGATCGAGCGCGGCCCTGACAGGCGGTGTGCTCGCGCTGCGGGTCCGCCTCAACGCGGGCAGCGCGCCGGGCAGCTTCGGCGTGCGCTTCAACGTGCGCGACGGCGGTGGCGGCGGCTTTGGCGGCAACAACGTCAGCGCCGAGATCGACGTCGGCTTCACCGTCGTCGGCCCCAGCAACGATCCCGCGCTGCTCTCGCCGCTGCGCATCGCCACCACGCCACAGCGCCCCCAGACACTGCCGCTCGTCGTCGAAGAAGACGGCAACCAAGAGGTGACCGTCAGCGTGGTCGACCAACCCGCCAACGGCACGCTGAGCGTGACCGGCAGCGGCGCCAGCGCTGCGCTGGTCTTCGTGCCGTCGTCGGCCGGCGCGAGCACAGGCACAGCGCAGCTGCAACTCGGCGGCAACGTCAACGTCGACGTCGCCACCGTCGTCGTCGGCCCGCAGCCGTCGTGCTTTCACCTGCGGGCCCGCGGCGCAGCCGCCGGCGACGGCGTCTACGCCCTCAACGGCTTCGACGCCTATTGCGACATGACCCGCGACGGCGGCGGCTGGACGCTGGTCGCCAAGATCGACGGCGACGACGACGAATTCGACTTCGACGATGCCCGGTGGACAGACGACACCGTCCTCGCCGAAGACAGCGACGCTGCCGACCTCGTCGTGGGCGCCAACGACGGACGCGACGGCGAGGCCAAGCTGCGATCGTTCTCGTCGGTGAAGGTCGACTCCGTTCGCATCGGCATGGCCCGACGCGACAGCGGCAGCCGTGCCTTCAGCTTCGTCGCCCCCGACTTCGTGCTGCGCGGGCCCACCGCGCAGTCGTTGTCGGCCCTTGTGGGCGGCTTGCCGCAATTCACAGCCGCTCCTGACATCGCCGCCTGGCGCAGCCTCGATGGCGAGTTCGCGGTGCTCAACGATTCGTGTCAGCGCGGCGGCACCAACCGCCGCACCCGCAGCCGCGCCGTGCGCATCGGCGTCGCCGCCGACGACGACGGCTGCCTCGCCGACCGCGGCGACTTCGTCGGCGTTGGCGGCAACAGCGGCAACGTCGCCGCCGGCGTCCAACACCTCGACCAGCGGGTGTCGCGCGTCGCGGCCGTGCTGGTGCGCTCGTTCGATCTCGGCGACGTCGGCGGCTTTGCCAACTGCAGCGCCGTGCGCGCCGCCGGCTTCGACGACAACGACGCCGTCTTCGTCGTCGACGGCGAGCCGAAGACGTGTCCGCGATGACGCTGCTGCGCGGCCGCTACCGCAAAGACGAGCTGCTCGGACGCGGCGGCATGGGCGAGGTGTGGCGCGGCTTCGACGTCACGCTCGAGCGCCCTGTGGCGATCAAGACCATCCTCGGCGCCAGCGTCAACGAAGGCTTCGTCGCCCTCTTCGAGCGCGAAGCGCGCATGTCGGCCAAGCTGCAGAGCCGGCACGTCGTCGCCGTCTACGACTTCGGCAAAGACGACGCCGGCGACCTCTTTTTGGTGATGGAGCTGTTGAAGGGCACCGCCCTCGACCGGCGCCTCAAGAAGGGCGCGCTGCGCGTCGGCCTGGCCATCGACTACGCGGTGCAAGCGGCCCGCGGACTGCACGCCGTGCACGAGGCCGGCATCGTTCACCGCGACGTCAAACCCGCCAACTTGATGGTCCTCGATCAAGACGGCGCTGAGCTCGTCAAGGTGCTCGACTTTGGCCTCGCCAAGGCCGCCAGCGACGACGGCGCCCATGCGTCACAGGTCGCGGGTACTCCCAACTACATGGCCCCCGAGCAGTTCGCCCAGGGCCTCATCGACCGGCGCACCGACGTCTACGCGATGGCCTGCGTGACGTGGCACCTGCTCGCGGGTCGCCCCGCTGTGCGTGGCGACATGGCGAGCTGCATGTACCAGCACCTGCAAGACGCCCCGCCGCCGCTGCCGCCCGAGCTGGGCGCCGCGGCGCTCGACGTCGTCTTGGCCAAGGCGCTGTCGAAAAAGGCCGTCGACCGCTTCGCCAGCTGCGCCGCGTTTGCCGACGCGCTGCAGGCCGCGCTGCCGTCGTTGGACGCGTCGGCTCTGGCGTCTCCGGTGACGGCTTCGTCGGCATCGTCGCGGCCAGCGTCGGCGTTGCCGCCTGCCGCGCCGTCGGTCGTCTTCAGCAACACCGGCCCGATCGCGTCGCCCGCTTCATCGCCGGGTTCATCGCCGGGCACGCTGCCGACGTCGCCGGGGTTGGCGCCTGCTGCGTCGCCGACTCCGGTGCTGCGCGCGGCGTTGGTCGGCGGCATCGGCGCTGTCGTCGTCGCCGTCCTCCTGGTCGCCGCCATCGTCGCCGTCACAAAGAAGCCAACCACGGTCGCCGCGCCCACCGTCACTGCCGTTGCGCCGCCCGTCGTCGCCGCCCCCGCCGTCGCCCGCGCGCCCGTCGTCGCCGCCCCTGTTGCTGCGCCCGTCGCTGCCCCTGATGCCGCGCACGTCGTCGCCAGCGCGCCCGTCGTCGCGGCCCCTGTTGCTGCGCCCGTCGCTGCCCCTGATGCTGCGCACGTCGCCGCTGCGTCTGGTGTGGCGCCCGTCGTCGCTGCACCCGTCGAAGAACCTGCGAAGCCCGTCGTCGCTGCGCCTGTCAAAGAACCTGCGAAGCCCGTCGTCGCTGCACCTGTCGAAGAACCTGCGAAGCCCGTCGTCGATCCCACGAAGACAAAGAGGAAGCCCGCGGCGAAGCCGACGAAGCCCGCGAAGCCCGACCGGATCGAGGATTGATGCTGCTGCTGGTTCTCGCGCTCGCGACCCAAGAGCCCGTCGTCGTCGACCCCGCCATCGACGCCGCCCGCGCCGCCGCCCGCGCCGCTGTCGACGCCGGCCGCTTCTGCGACGCCAGCTTCTACGACGAGGCCCTCGCCGCGCTGACCGGCAAAACCAGCGGCCTCTACAACGCCGCCGAAGACGCCTACGCCGCGGGCGACGTCGTGCGCGCGCTGCGTCTCTACAAGCTGGTCGCCGAACGCGACGTCGAGAAGAAGCTCAAGCCGCAACAGGTCGCCGCGCGCATCACCGAGCTCGAGAAGAAAGCGAAGACGTCGACGGCGACGACATGCGCGGCGCCGGCAGCGGTCTGCGGCAACGGCGTCGTCGAAGCCGGCGAGGTCTGCGACGACGTCGACCACGACGAAGGCGACGGCTGCCTGTCGACGTGTCAGGCGCCGGCGACGACGACGACGACGACGACGATGACGACGACGACGACGACGGCGGCTGAGGCAGCGCCCGTGCCGGTGAACCTGATTCTTTACGCCGGTGGTGGGCTGGTCGGCGCGGTCGGCGTCGCAGTCATCGTCGGCGGCGCGTTGCCCTTCTTTGCCTTTCAGAGCGCCGACGCCGAGCTGGTGAAGCGTGAGGCTGCCCTCGACGATCCGGGCGAGCTGCCGGCGCAGCAGGCGCAGGCCAAAGCAGACTTCGAGAGCTGGGGCCAGGTCGCCGTCTTCGGCGGCGCCGCCCTCGTCGTCGTCGGCGCCGGCCTCGTCGTCGCGGGCGCGCTCAGCGAATAGTCACCACGCGGCTCGTCACCAGTCGGCGGCGTGGTCGCGGGCCTTCTTGATGAGCGATTCATCGTCGTCAGCAAGGACGATCCACTCGCGCATCGTGCGGGCGCCCATGACAAGCGGACGGCCGCGCCCGTCTTCGATGACGGCCTCAGCGTCGGCGATGGGAAGCTTCACGGCGAGCTCGCCCTTGATGGCCATCGCAAAGATGACGCCGTCGACGCGCAACGACGCGCCGCCGAAGCGCCCCGCCTGCGTGGTCACGCGCCGATCGATCTTGAACATCGCGAGGGCCGCGCCGAGACGGTCCGCGTTCTTCGCCGCGATGGTCTGCGTCGTCGACACTGCCGGCTTCTTCTTCATGAACGAATCTCGATCGAGAACGCGGCCGACGACGCGGTGCCGCTGGTGGCGCCGAGGTCGATGCCATCGTCGTCGAGCGACGGGATCGCGCGATCGAGCACGTCGATGAAGCGCAACAAGCGCTCGCACAAGTCGTCGACGTCGCCGACGCCGTTCTTGACCACGACAGCCAGGTCGCCTTCGGGAAAGAGGTCGATGCGGTTGAAGCTGCACGAGGCGCCGCAGACGACGGCGCAGGCAGCGTTGACGTCGCCGCGGCGAAACAAACGCTCGGCCTTCTTCGATCCTTTGGTGCCCTCGACGACGAGGCGGCCAGAGAGGCCGCTCGAGGTGCGCTGGGTCTTGCCTTCGAGGCGAAAGCCGATGTGCTGCGCGAGCTCGCAGCCAGCGATGGTGATGCGCAGACCGGCAGGTGTGCCCTCTTTGGCGACAACGAGATGAAAACGCGACGACGGCGTCGGCTGCGGGCTGCGCAGCGTCTCGCCGTCGTCGACGCTCAGCCGACCCTGGTGCTGCTTGTCTCTGCGCCACCGCCAGACGGCCAGCGGCACGCCGACGATGAACATCACGCCGTAGATGGCGACGCCAATGAGGTCTTCTTCCACCGGCGCAATCTAGCGTTGTGCCTCAGTGCTTGGCCACGATGGCGTCGCCCTTCTTCTCGACATTGGCCAACCACGACGCCGCGTTCTTCACGTATCGCGCGGTTCCAGCCGTATCCCATTTGTAGTAAAGTCGCGTAAATCCACCATCGAAGATAAGGCGCTTGCCGTCGTGGTCGTAGGCTGCGGCGATGAGGTTGCCGGCGCTGCCGTACAGCAAGGGCGTGAGCGTCTGGTTCGTGTCGACGGTGGCGACGGTGATGCCTTCATAGACGGTCTCGACGCCGGTCGAGATCAGGTGGTTTTTGATCAGGCCGGGGCCCTTGTTGTCGCGCTGCACGGTCACCGGGCGATCACCGGGAACGTCGCCTGACATGGTCACACCGAGGAGGGCCTGGCCCAACAGGTTCGCGTCGCCGTAGCAGGGGTTGTTGTCGCCCCAGATGTAGACGCCGTT
>JANNAY010001541.1:0-4485 GCA_031384945.1 Deltaproteobacteria bacterium | reverse complement strand
CGTCGAAGCCATCGACCGCGGCGTCGCGCACGAGCACCGCTACCAGTGGGCCATCGCCGCTGACGACGACGACGCCCTCATCGGCACCGTCACCCTCAACAACCACGACGCGAAGCACCGCCGCTGCGAGGTCGGCTTCATCCTGCGCCGCGATCAGCACGGCAAAGGCAGAGCCCGCGCCGCCGTCGCCGCCGTCCTCGCCTTTGCCTACGACGACCTCGACGTCCACCGCGTCGAAGCCGACGTCGACCCCGACAACGTCGCCTCGTTGAAGCTCTTGCGCTCGTTGGGCTTCGTCGACGAGGGCTTCTGCGCCGAGCGCTGGTTCGTCTTCGGCGAATGGAAGCACGCGCAGCTGCTCGGCCTGCTCGCGAAGAACGCGCCCCGCTCGACGTGGTAGCCAACGAGACATGGGCCTCTCACTCGATCAAGCAACCGAGCTGGAGCACGTCGGCGACACGCTCTACATCGGCTTCAACGACGACCTCGAGAAGGTGTCGTTTCCCAAGCTCAAGACCATTGGCGGCGCGCTGATCATCGAGGCCAACGCGGTGCTGAGAGAGATTCACCTGCCCGCCCTCGAGCGCGTCACCAAGTACCTGCACATCCACGACAACGCCGGCGTCGTCGTCGTCGAATTGCCGAAGCTCAAAGAGGTCGGCGGCGAGCTGTCGTTCCAGACATGCCCGCTGTTGAAGGGTGTGCGCATCGCGACCGCGTCGGCGCCGGCCAGGGCGTCGTCGTTCGCCATCAAAGCCTGCGGCATGCCTGCGTTTCCTGGCGCGCACATCAAGCTCGGCTGATGAAACCCTTAGAAGGCAGCGCCGCCGTCGTCGTCACAGCCCTCGTCGTCATCGCCTGCGCCGCCGCGTTCCCCGAAGAACGGGTCGCCGACGCCGTCGCCAACGTCGCCGAATTCGTCGCCGCCGTCGCGTGGCTCTTCTGGATGTTCCGCGCGCGCAAGAACCTCGACGTGCTGGTGCCCGACGTGGTGTTCATGCGCCCCGCTCTCGTCGTCGTGTGGTGGTTCGTGCCGCTGGCGTCGGCGCTGCTGCCGTTGCAGGCCATGCGCGAGATCGTCGAGGCGTCGAAGGCGGCGTCAACGTCGCGGCCGTATTGGACGGTGAATTCGCCGTGGTGGGTCGGCGTCTGGTGGGTCTGCTTCCTCGGCGCCTCTCTCGTCGACGCCATCGCCAACCGCAGCGTCTTCGTCGTCGACGCCATCAGCGCCGCCTTCGCCATCCACGTCGTCGTCCGCGTCACGCTCTGGCAACGCGGGCAAAAGAAAAGCTCCCCATCGCTGGGGAGCCCTTCGTGACTTGAGCAGTCTCGCTCTCAGGCCGAGGCGGCAGGCGTCGTCGGCGGCGTGGCCGCGGCGTCCGTCGTCGTCGTCTCTTCGTCGAGGCCGTCGTCGGTGTCTTCGGTGTTGCCGAGCTGGCCGGGCGGGCGGCGCTGGGCGCGCACGATGTCGACCTTCGGGCCCTTCTTGGCGCCGCGCGGGGGGCGACGGTCGCCACCGCGGTCGCCGCGGTCGTCTTTCTTCTCGACCTTGTCTTCGTCGCTGTGGCCCTTGGAGCGCAGGTACTCTTGGTGGCGGCCGTTGCCCTCGGCGCAGGCGTCGGCGATCTTGCCGACGAACAGCTTGATGCTGCGGATGGCGTCGTCGTTGGCGGGGATGACGTGGTCGATGCCCGAGGGATCGCAGTTGGTGTCGATGAGGGCGATGATCGGGATGCCGAGGCGCTTGGCCTCTTCGATCGCGATGTGCTCACGCTTCGGGTCGATGACGAACACGGCGCCCGGGAGCTTGTTCATGTCGCGGATGCCGTCGAGGTTCTTCTCGAGCTTCTGCAGCTCACGCGTCAGCTTGATCGTCTCTTTCTTGGGGAGGCGATCAAACGTACCATCTTGCTGCATCTTTTCGATGGCGCGCAGACGGTCAATGCCCTGCTTGATGGTCTTGAAATTGGTGAGCATGCCGCCGAGCCAGCGGTTGTTCACGAAGTATTGGCCCGAGCGCTTCGCCTCTTCGGCGACGATGTCGGCGGCCTGCTTCTTCGTGCCGATGAAGAGCACCTTCTCGCCGCGGGCGACGAGGTTGGCGACGCGCTCGTAGGCCTTGTCGAACAGACCGACGGTCTGCTGCAAGTCAATGATGTAGATGCCGTTACGGGCGCCGAAGATGTACGGTTTCATCTTCGGGTTCCAGCGACGGGTCTGGTGACCGAAGTGGGCGCCGCACTCCAACATTTCGCGCATTGCAATCGTGGCCATGGCTCTCGACTCGACTTTCACAACCGGCGTACCGGCTTCAGGGTTGGTTCCTCCACACCGCGTCGTCCGGAGGGACGTGGTCGCGTTACCGGTCGCCGAGGATTCGACTTCCGGCACCCCGCGACGCCCCGTCTACGATCGGTCGATCAAGACGAGAGCAGCGTGTGCGATGAGACCCCTGACGGCGACAGTGACCTGACGGCGTCCTGGGATCCTCTTGAATGCCCCGTCGAAGTAACAGAGCAAAAGGGGTCGGGCAAGCAGAGTGTCGACGTCGCGCCGCGATCGCTTGTGGATCATTGACGAGGTCGCACCCGCGAAATGCTTAGCGAATTCAAGAGCTTGGGGTGTCGAACAATTTGCGGGGCCCGGTCACCTGTCCGCGGCAAACGCGTCGTGACGACCGTGACGACGGCTACGACTTCGCCAACCGCTTCAGCTGGCTCTGCAACCGCGCGACGAACTGGGGATCGTTCTCGACCATCTCGCCAACGACCTCTTCCATGTTCTTCGCGCCTTTGCCCTTCTGCTGGCCGAAGCGCTCTTCGATGACGAGCCCGACGAAGCGGCGCGAGGCTTCTTCTTTGGTGGCTTTGCCGGCTTCGATGTCGGCGGCGAGCTCGGCCAGCGCCGCCATCATCTTCGACTTGCCCTGGCTCTGCTGGTCAGGGTTGTTGCCGCTCTTGTCGACGAGGCCAGCAAAGCGCGCCGCCCCCGCCTTCGACGTCGACGACGTCTTTTGCGCTTGCTGCGTCTGCTGCGTCGTCGTCGGTCCGCCGGACTTGATGCGCATCGATTCTCCGTCTCTCTCACCTTATCGGTGCCGACGCCCGCGTGGGTCTCGATCCATCAACGACCGACGGCACCCTGCTGGAGGGCGTCGAGCAGCGCCTTGGCGAACTGAGCGGGCGCGCCCTGCGGATCCATCGCGATGGCCTTTTCGAGGGCCGTCTTGGCCTCGTCGGGCTTCTTGAGCCACAGCAGGGCCTCGCCGACGTGGGCCTGCGCCAACGCCGACGCCGGCTTCACCTTCAGCGCCTCTTGGTGGTGCTTGAGGGCCCGCTGAAAGTGGCCTTGCGAGAACTCGAGGTTGCCGAGGGCGACCAGCGGCACCTCGGAGTGGGGCAGCAAGGCAGCGACGCCGACGAAGACCTCTTCGGCTTCTTTGGGCTTGCCCATCTCCATGTACAGATAGCCGGCCTCGAGGAGGAGCGCGGCCTCGGGTTGGGGCAGCTCGATCAGACCCTTGAGCATCTCGACATCGGACATGGAACGAACCTCGCGCTGGCACCCTAGCAGAGGGGCACAGAGAAAAAGAAAGAGGCGCCCTCGCAGGCGCCTCGTTCGGTGTCGCTGCCAGAAGGCTCAGCGGACGTTGGAGATCGAGCTCTTGGCCGTGTCGTGCTTCGTCTTCATGACGTTCGACACCGTCGAGAAGCTGCGGTTTTCGGCCTGCATCTTCTCTTGCAGCTGCAGGTACTGAAGGTTGAAGGACTGCGCCATCTCTTGCATGCCCTTGGTCTGGTTGAGCAGGTCTTGCTGCGAGCCCGGAGCGCCCGTGCCGCCGCCGGCCGCAGCGCCCTGGCCGCCCGTCGACGAGTTCAAGTACGAGCCGCCGATCGGGATGCCGTCAGCGCCGACCTGCTGGCTGCCCGCCGGAGCGCCTGCGCCGCCCGCGCCCTGGCCGCCGAAGCCGCCGCCGCCGCCGCCGCCGCCGACCGCGCCGCTCACGGCCGCCGAAACAACAGCCGCGCCGGGAACGAAGGGAGCTGCGACGCCAATGGCGCCGGCCGCCGCGCCGCCGCCGGCAGCGACGCCGTTGCGGACCTGGGTGCCGAAGTCGGTCTTGGGCGACTGGCGCACCGTGGTGGACGAGTTGTCGAGCTGGATGCTGCCGCGCTGGCCCGGACCGGTGACGTTGATGTTGCCCATGGTCGTTCTCCTGGTGTGCGGGTGGCTGCGGTGCATTCACCCAAGTTGCTGAAATCGTTCGAGTCCCAGCGAAGTCGGCGCGTGGCCTGCGCCGCTGAAGCTCTTTTCAAGGAGGATTATCGCTCGTCTGGCGGGACCGTTGCGGAGGCGTCTCGGTGGATCTGGCCGCCTGCTGCTGGGTTGGCGCTTTGGGATGCGATGACGCTGCGTTCGCGTCTCCGCCATTTGCCCGACGAGTGGGTGATCAGCCGCCTGCCGACGCCGCCAGGCGGGCCTTGG
>JANNAY010001518.1:0-2673 GCA_031384945.1 Deltaproteobacteria bacterium | reverse complement strand
CGTCGAAGCCGGCCTCGCGGCCCAGCCGTTTCCTGACGGCTACAACTTCAAATTCGAGGGCCAGGCGAAGGACATGAAGGACACCTTCAAGAACATGTTGATCGCCCTCGGCCTCGCCGTGATCTTCATCTACTTGATTCTCGCGTCGCAGTTCGAATCCTTCGTGCACCCCGCCACCATCATGTTGGCGCTGCCGCTGGCCATCATCGGCGCCATCGCCGCGCTGTTCATCGTCGACGTCCCCATCGGCATGCCCGCGATGATCGGCATCATCTTGCTGATGGGACTCGTGACAAAGAACGGTATTTTGCTGGTCGATTACACCAATCAGGTGCGCGAACGAACAGGCAAGAATCCGGTCGACGCCTTGCTCGAGGCTGCTCCGGTGCGTCTGCGCCCGATCTTGATGACGTCGGCTGCCATCGTGCTCGGCGAATTGCCGACCGCCATGTCGACCGCTGAAGGCTCAGAGTTCAACGTGCCGATGGCCGTCGCTGTCATTGGCGGCGTCATCACCTCGACGCTGCTGACGCTCGTCGTCGTCCCCGTCGTCTACACGTGGATCGATAAGCTCAGCATCAAGAAGTACCACCAGTCTGAGACGGCCCCGCCGGCGACGTCGGCGCACATCTCGACGCCGGCCGAGTAGCGCTCAGTCGCGCCAGTCGTCGGCTCACGCGCAGCGGCCGATGCCGTTGGCGCGAGCGATGTTGACGAGGCGCTGTCGTCGTTCCGCGGCCGGCACCGACAACACCTCTTGCAACGCGGGGCCGTCGCGCGCGTCGCAGAGGCGTTGGATGACGGGTCGCGCGCCGCACGAGAAGCCATCGAGCTTCCACCCGTCTTCGTCCATGACGTCGACGATCTCGAACACCGGGCCGGGATGATCCTTGCGCGTGAAGAAGAGCCGTGTGCGTCCGTCGGGTAGGGGCGTCGTCGATGACAACACCGTCGCGACGAACTCGCCGGGCTCGCACCTGTCTGCAACGTGGGTGGCAGCGCCTGCTCAGGCGTCGTCGTCGTTGGAGCCGGCGTCGTCGTTGGAGCCGGCGTCGTCTTCGTTGGAGCCGGCGTCGTCGTTTGAGCCTCGTCGTTGGAGCGGGCGTCGTCGGGGCGGAGCAAGCGAGGCAGAGCATCAGCGAACGGCTCACGGCCCCCCGACGGTGTTGCGCAGCATCTAGATGTCCGCTGGATCACCGGTCGGAGTCGGATACGGCGGTTCGTATGGCGACCCGTCCGTCTTCGCTGGCTTCGTCATCGCGTCGCTGGTGTTGTCGGCTTCTTCGTCTTCGTCGTGCTGACCATGTCTGTCCCCCTCCCGCACACGCAGTATCGCCCATCGCGCGCGAGAACAGATCTGGTCACAGCTGTCGCGCCGCGCCCGTAGCCAGACGTTGGGTCGCACCGCAGGTGAAGAGAAAGCCGCGGTGTTGGATGGCAGCAACGTCAAGTGAAACATCCGGCCGCACGGTCATTGATGTCTCGCGACAGACGACGACACGCTGAAAATCGACGACGTCAGAGATGGTGAAATTGCACCTCTGCGCGGAAAAAAAGCTGTGAATTCGAAGCGAGATCTGACGGCACGGGTCACAGGGCCGCTGCAGCATGCGTAGCCAGCCCGAACCCCAACCGAAGGACCTCACATGCTGCGCCACCTGCTGCCGCTCGCTCCGCTCACCCTGTTGGCCGCCTGCAGCGCGCGGCCGCGGGCCGACGTCGGCGGCAACGACCCCGACGCCGCCAACGTCGTCGCTGTCGACCGCTTTCAGGATTCGTTCGCGACCCTGTTCAAGCGCTCGGGGCCGGCGTTCGATCCGGCGAACGTGCAGCCGGTGGTGCCGGCGCCGAACGCACCCATCGATTTTGATTCGCTGTTTCTCGTGCCCGCCTTCGGACCGAACGGCGAAGAGGTCAGCTACTACGCCCTCGACATCTTGGGCGAGACCCCCGGCGACGCCATCGTCGTCGTCGACGCAGACGGCGAACGCGTCAAAGACCAGCTGCCCATCTTGCGGGCCATCCCCGGCGATGCGGGCTTCAACGACTTCGTGCGCGTCACCGAAGTCACCGTCGCCGACGACTATGTCGCCAACACCTTCGCCAGCGCCGCCGACGTCGACGCCGCTGTCGACGCCGGCGACGCCACCGCCGTCGTCACCGACCGCATCGAGAACTGGTCGGTGGTGCCCAAGGGCTCGATCGCGACGATGAAGTTCGATGGCAAGGCCGTCGACGACTTTCGCGGCTGGTACGACGGCGCCGTCGCCTCGTACTTGCAGTTTGAGACCAACCTCACCGTCACCGACGACGGCAAGGTGCCGACCTCGGGCATCGTCGTCATCTTCGTCGACGACATGAGCCCGGCGCAGGGCTTCGCCACCGCCGACGGCCGCACCCACAACGCGCTCGAGACGCTGCCCGGTGACGAGGGCTACTCGTCGCTCTGGGCCCACCAGCGCGGCGCCCTCGCCGGCTTCGACGACGTCGTCGACTACGGCAGCGCCGTCGACAACATCGCGGGACCGTTGCCCGTCACGGTCAACTGCCCCGTCGTCGCCCCCTGAGCGTCACGGGGCAGCGGTGGCCCGCAGCAGGTCGGCGATGTCGTCGAGGCCGAGGGCGCCGCCGCCGCCGCCGACGCCAGCCTCCACGCCGACGATGTGCTCGCGC
>JANNAY010001515.1:0-1963 GCA_031384945.1 Deltaproteobacteria bacterium | reverse complement strand
TGCAGGGCGTGCTCGATCTCTTGAAGCAGCCCCGCGTGCGTGGCGCTCGTGGTCAGGCTGCTCCGGCCGCGTTGGCGACGTTGGGCGAGTCGCCCATCACCAAGCAGACCATCGCGATTCGCGTCGGCCGCTTCGGCGCCTACGTCACCGACGGACAGGTCAACGCGACCATCCCGTCGGCGAAAGACCCGCTCAAGGTCACCCACGAAGAGGCCCTCGAGTACATCGCTGCCCGCGAGCAGAAGATGAAAGAGCAGGGGCTCGACCCGCGTCCGCCTCCGAAAAATGGGGCGAAGGGGCAGAAGCTCCCGGCGAAAAAGGCGCCCGAGAAGAAGGCCGCGGCGAAGAAGACGACGGCAAAGGCGCCCGCGAAGAAGGCCGAGCCGAAAGAAGAGAAGCCCGCGCCTGCGCCGAAGAAGAAGGCGCCCGCGAAAAAGGCAGCGAAGAAAGCGGCGAAGAAGAAGGCGAAGAAGTAGGCGACGCGCAGACCGACCCCGGGGATCCCCAACCCGGGTTGTGAGTCCGCTTCCCTGGAACCGCGACGGCGGCAACGGCTGGGAGTTCAGCGCCCGCCGATCACCGTGATCAGGCGCGCGTACTGGTCTTCGTCGACGTCGAGAAACCGCAGCCAGCGCTCGAAGTAGGCGCTGAGAACGTCGCTGCGCGCGTGCGTGCCGCGATGGTGCCTCTCGAAGTCGCGGCGGTTCTGCACCTTGTCGGCGATCAGCATGTGGCGCAGCTCAGGCGAAAACGGCGCCAACGACAGCGACGCCAACGTCGACGGCTCGTGCGTCGACAGGTGCGCGTTGGCGCAGCGGCGGTACTCGAGGGCCACTGCCAACGCCCTGGCAGGCACGCCAAGAGAATGGAGGGCGCCCGGTCCCGTGTTCTCGACGTCGAAGGCAGCGGCGAGGTCGGCGTCGGCTTGCACCAACGGGTGCAGACAGAACGCCTGTTGCGCGATCGTCGACGCTGACAGCGCGTCGAGAATGCGCAGCCCGTCGTCGACGTGGGCGATGAGCGAGACGCCGGAGCGTTGGGCGCGGGCGTCGCCGTAGCAGGCGCGGACGGCGGCGTAGCAGACGTCGTCGTCGCCGATCATGGGCGGACGTCGTCGCCGGCGTTGAAGAAGACGCTGGCGCTCAAGCCGCGCTGCTCGAGCGCGATGCTCAGCGCGTCGAGGTCAGGGGTGCCGACGCGGACGCGGACTTCGTCGAGGATGCCGACGTAGTTGAACTCGCCGCTGACGTCGCCGTCGTCGCAGCCGAAGTGGGCGGCTTGCGGCGGCAGCTCGTCGAAGCCGCTGAGCGCGCCAGCGGTCGCAAACACAGGTTCGCTGTTGCCGAAGTAGACGACGTTGCCGCTGCCGCCGCTGGCGTCGACGAAGACGGCGACGACGGCGTCGGTGCCACCGAAGCGCAGCGGCTCGACGACGTTGTCGGGGATGCGGACGAGCGCTGAATACATCCCCGATGTCGCGTCGACGAACATGCTGAGCCGCGAGATCGTGAGGTCGCCGGGCGCGGCGACGGCCCAGCTCATCAGCGTCCGGCCCGGTCCTGCGGCGACGCCAGCGACGACGATGGCGGTGTCGACGGCGCCGGTGACGAGGCCGCTGATGTCGTCGTTGAAGGCGACGCAGCTGTTGCCGTCGAGGCGGACGATGCCGCCTTCGTCGTAGGTGCCGACGAACTCGCTGGCGAACACGGCGCGGCCGGCGTCGTCGTTGCTGCCGGCGGGCGACGTGAAGTGCAGCAACACGCGCAGGTCGGCGCCCCAGACTTCGGGCACGTGCTCGGGCGCCGCGACGTCGGAGGTGGCGTCGAAGTAGGCGACGAGGCCGTCGGCGGGACGCGCGCGCACCCACCACGCAGAGACGAGACCGCCGACCTCGCTGTCGAAGAGGGCGTGGTCGAATTCGGCGGCGACGACGTTGTCGGCGTCGTCGAAGAAGGAGACCGCG
>JANNAY010001509.1:0-2235 GCA_031384945.1 Deltaproteobacteria bacterium | reverse complement strand
GCAGGCAGCGCGCCGTCTGCGAAGACGCCGGCGGTCGGTCGTCAGAACGTGACGCCAATGTGCGCCAGGACGCCCAGTTGAACAGATTGCTCGATGCGCAGCCGGCGGCCGACGGTGTCGATGGCCGGGTTGTAGAAAGCGTTGCGTTCGCCGGCGTTGTCGAGGTCGATCTCGTCGTTGCCGTCGTCGCCGTCTTTGCCGAAGTCTTCGATGGTGAGGAAATGCTCGGTGTCGTAGGCGAACTGACCTGCAACATTGATGAAGAACAAGTGAAAGGCCTTGAAGCGCAGGCCCGCCTCGCCACCAATGCGGACAAATTGGTCAGTGTACGTCTGCTCGCGAAACAAATCACTGATCTCTGAGTAGTCGCGGCCCTCGCTGAAATACCGGGCAGAGCCGTTGAGCTCGATGGCGAACTTCTGGTCGAGCTTCTTGTCTTCGTAGGGGACGATCTCGAGGCCGGCGACGAAGCCGCCCGTCTGCCGCGGGAAGTGGCCGAGCAGGTGCTCGTCTTTGCCGCCGGTGAAGGGGATCGTGTAGTCGACGACAAAATAGGGATCGAGGATGAGGAACCGCTTCGACGAAGCGATGCTGAAGTGGAACTTGTGCAAGCCGTCGGCGACGTTGCCAGGCGTGCCCGTGTCTTCGAGCTCGTCGGTGGTGGGGTTCATGAATCCAAAGAACGGCGCCGTGTAGTCGGCTTGCAGCGTGATGGTCGGCTTGGTCTCGTCGCGCTCGTTGTTCAGCGGCGACCACCGGATACCAAATTGCGGATTGTCGAGGCCTTGGCGGTATCCTGACCACTTACCCTGGCCGTCAAATCGCCAATTGTTATAGCCGTTGTTTGGGAAGCCATACTTGCCCCCTTGAATCTCGGGCTTGTCGTTGCCCGCGCCGGCGGTCTCGGGCCAACCGTCAACCGTCGGCGTCGGCGCCGGCGCGGCGTCGCGCACCAGCGTCGAGTTGCCGGCGTCGGTGTCTTCGGCGAAGCGCGTGGTCTGCGCGTCCCAGAGAACGATGGGCCACTCGACGAAGAGGGCGAGGTCGTGGAACACGCCGACCTGCAGCTGCGGCTTGAGGCGAAAGCGCTGACGCTCCCACTGCAACTCTTTGACGTCGGCGGTGCGCGGGGCGCAGGTGGCGTCGTCGGGCGGCGGCTGCGTGTTCTCTCGGGTGATGAGGGCCGTCGAGCGCACGAAGTCGAACTTCAGCTCGAGGTGCACATCGATCGGGTTGCCGTCTTCGGCGGCGTCGGGGACGTCGGTGATGGCTGCGGCGTGGGCGCCTGCAACGGAGAAGCCCCCGCTGGAGAAGCCCCCGGAGAAGTAGGCGCAGGATCCGACGACGACGACAAGGGCATTGGAAAAGCGCATCGCCGCGACGTTAGGGAGAGGGTCTTCTCACGGTCAAGTTTACGTCAGTCGCCAGAGCCGGCGTCGTCGTCGGCCGCGGCGGCGTCGTCGTCGACGCCCCGATCGGTGGGCGTCGTGGTGTCTCGCAGACCGAGCTCTTTCATCTTGATTTGCAGGCTCTTGCGCGAAATTTTCAGGCGCCGTGCCGCGTGGGTCACGTTGCCCTGGGTCTCGTCGAGGGCCCGCGTGATCAGGTCTTTCTCGAGCTCGGCGGTGGCCATCTTGACGATGTCTTTCATCGAGCCGCCGCTGAGGCCGGCGAGGCCAGCGACGTCGGCGCGCTCGACTTTGCCCGTCAGCTGCGCGGTGTCGTCGAGACCGATGCGGGCCGTCAAATCGGGCGGCAAGTCATCGACGTCGACAACGACGCCGTCGGCGAACAGCAGGGTGCGCTCGACGATGTTCTCAAGCTCGCGGATGTTGCCCGGCCAGCCGTAGCGCTGCAGCACGGCCATCGCGTCTGACGAGACGCTCTCGACATTCTTGTTGAGGCGCTTGTTCAGCTTCTTGCGAAACTCTTCGACGAGCAGCGGGATGTCTTCGGCGCGCTCGCGCAGGGGCGGCAGCTCGATCGGCACGACGTTGAGGCGCCAATAGAGGTCTTCGCGAAACGTGCCGTCGAGGATGGCTTTTTTCAAGTCGCGGTTGGTGGCGGCGATGAGGCGGATGTCGACCTGCAAGGTCTTGATGCCGCCAACGCGCTCGAAGGTCTGCTCTTGCAAGACGCGCAAGAGCTTCACCTGCATGTCGACCGGCAGCTCGCCGATCTCGTCGAGAAACAGCGTGCCGCCGTTGGCGAGCTCGAAGCGGCCAGGCTTCGACG
>JANNAY010001487.1:0-6219 GCA_031384945.1 Deltaproteobacteria bacterium | reverse complement strand
GCTGGCCCATCGCCTGCTCGGGCGCCATGTAGGCGACCTTGCCCATGACGACGTTGGGCGCCGTCTGCTCGACCTTCAACGTCGACGCCGCCAGACCAAAGTCGATCAAGCGCACGTCGCCGTCGAAGCCGACCATGACGTTGTGGGGCGAGACGTCGCGGTGCACGAGCAACATCGGCTCGCCAGTGGTCGCGTCGTTCAAGGCGTGCGCGTAGTCGAGGGCGTCGAGGGTCTCGCTGACGACGTGCAGCGCCAACAACGACGACAGCGGCGTCGCTGCTTTCGTCGCGCGCTCGCAGACCGTCTTGAGGTCACGACCGGCGATGTATTCCATCGCCAAAAAATAGCGGCTGTCGACCTTGCCCACTTCGAAGGTGGGGCAAATGTTGCGGTGGTGCAGCTGGGCGACGACGCGGGCCTCGTCGAGAAACCGCGCCACGTACTCGCGATCGTCGGTGAAGCCGGGGCGCAGCGTCTTGACCACGCAGCGCCGTGAGATGCCCTCAATGCCGCCTTTGGCGGCGAGAAAGACCTCGCCCATGCCCCCCTGGCCGAGCCGCGCGAGCAGCGTGTAGCTGCCGAACAGCCGCGGCAGGTCGTCGTCGTCGTCGGCTGCGCGCTCGCTCACGGATGCGACTATAGTCGCTCGTCGCTCTCGACGATGACAGAGACGCCCGATGCGCACGCTTTTCTTGATCGCCTTTTTGTCTCTCTCGGGCGCGGCGTTGTCGGCGCCGACGACGGCGTTGGTGTTGCCCATCGATGGCCCCGGTTTGTTGCCGAACGTGCGCAACGACCTCGAGTCTGCTGTGCGGGCGCGCCTCGCCGCCGAACCTGACGGCAAGAAGCCGCGCTTCGCGTTGACCAGCCCCGACGACGTCGCCGCCGTGTTGCAAGACGCCGGCGGCGCTGGGCTCGCCTGCTCTCTCGACGACGCTCCGTGTCTCGTGCGCATCGGCGTCATCGCTGGCGTCGACGAGGTCTGGGTCGGACGCGCCCAGCGCACCGCCACGGCGCTGCAGCTGCGCTTGATTCGCGTCGACGTCGCCCGCCGCCGCGCCCTCGTCGTCGCTGCCGGCGTCGTCGTCGCGGGCGACGACAGCGTCGGCCGCGTCGTCGCCCGCGCCCTCGCCCCGCCCGCCACCGTCGATGTCAGCGGACCCGCGTCCGCGTCCCTCAGCGTCGCTGGCGTCGTCATCGGCGCGTTGCCGCTGCCCGCGCCCCTGGCGCTCGAGGTCGGTCCCGTCGAGCTGCAGGCGTTCGATGGCGCCCGCGTCGTCGCTGGTGCCTCCGTCGTCGTCGTCGCTGGCCACCAACCCGCGTCGCTGACGTCGACGGCGCCGCCGCCAACGACGTCGACGACGACGACGACGACGGAGTTGACGGCCCCGTCTGAGCAGCCGCCGGATCCGACCGCGCCGTCTCCGTTGCTCATCGCGGGCGGCGCCACGCTTGGCGTCGGTGCCCTCGTCGCCGTCGTGTGCGCCATCGGCGCTGGCGCCGTCGAGCTCGGGCTCGGCACCCCCCAGGCGGGACCCGACGACAAACAAACCGTCGCCGACCAACGCGCCCTCGGCGTCTCCCTCGTCGCCGGCGCCGCCGTCGGCACTGCCGTCGCCGTCACGGGCGCCGTCCTCCTCGGATTGGGGATGCCATGACCCGCTCTTTCTTCGTCTTCTCTTGCGTCGCCGCCGTCGCGTTTGTCGGCTCGTGCCGCATCTTCGGCGTCGTTGCCGGTGAGCCTTGCGCGTCGGACGCCGACTGCGAGCCGGCGCCGTTGTCCCTCTGCGGCGACGACGGTGTGTGCGTGCAGGCGATCGAGGGCGAGGCCGAAGGAGAAGGCGAGAGCAGCGAGGGCGAGGGCGACGTCGGCGAAGGTGAGGGCGAAGCCGGCGAAGGCGAGGGCGACGTCGGCGAAGGTGAGGGCGAAGCCGGCGAAGGTGAGGGCGACGCCGGCGAAGGCGAGGGCGACGTCGGAGAAGGCGAGGGCGACGTCGGAGAAGGCGAGGGCGACGTCGGAGAAGGCGAGGGAGAAGGCGAGGGCGACGTCGGAGAAGGCGAAGGAGAAGGAGAAGGAGAAGGCGAAGGAGAAGGAGAAGGCGAAGGAGAAGGCGAAGGAGAAGGCGACGTCGGCGACCGCTTCGTCAACGACCCGCAGCAACTCTCTCTCGGTATCAACGGCGACTGCGATCTGATCGGCAATACGTTTGTCTTCACGCCGACGGTGATCGGTCAGCGGGCGACGTGCATCCTCACGTTCACGAACAACACCGCCCACGCCATGGACATCGTCGACGTCCGCACGACGACCGGCGCGTTCGCGTTGCAGGCGGGTGGCCCGGCGCAGCTCGAACCGGGCGACGGGCTCACCGTGCGCATCGAGGGCACCCCGGCCGCGGGAACGGTGGAGGGCGACTTGTTTCTCGTCGCGTCACGCCCGCTGCGCCTGCACCTGCTGCTGGATCAGCGGGTGAGCGGCGGCGCTGTCGTCTTCCATGAGGACGACGGGTGCACCGACAACCCGGGGGCTGACCGCCGTTTCAATTCGATCTGCTCGATGTGGGTGACCAACGTCGGAGACGCCCCGGCGGACGTGCCGGCGGGCACCCTGAGCGACACCACGAACTTTGCGACCCAATTCACCGGCCCGTTTTCCATCAGTCCCGCCGAGAACGCCGTGGGTCTTCTCGCCGCCGTCACTGATGGAACCTCGAGGTCGATCGGGCCGGCGAGCCTCTCTTTCGCGACCGACTCCGGCACCTTCTCTTTCTCGCCGAGCGCGACGTTCAGTACGGCCCGCATCACCGTGCTCCCCGGCGCCTGCACGCAGGTGAACGTCAACCAGGCGACGTGCACTGGAAATGACGGGCGCCGCAACCAGCCCCAGAGCGTCGTTGTGCGCCTGCAGAATGGCGTCGTCCCCATTGCCCTGCAGAGCGTCGTCCGCGGGCCCGGGGCAGGTGCCGGCTCCACCAATGTCGCGCTCGAGTTCTTCATGCCCTTCAACATGGAGGCGAACGAGACGCGCGATATGCCGCTGTTGATCACACCCACGTCGCTCGGCGGCTGGGAAGTTCAGCTCAGCGTCGACGACGGAATCAACACCTTCAAGACGTTCATCATCACCGGCACGGCCACCAACTGATCACTTCTTCGCGGTGAGCCGTTCAAACGCAGCGACGTCGAAGCCGACGACGACGTTGCCGCCGCCGAAGTCGACGACGGGGATGCCGCCGCCGGGCAGGTGGGCGTCGGCCAACTTCTTCTGCAGCTCTTCTTGCGCACCGGCCGTCTTCTCGACGTCGCGCTCGACGTAGGCGACGTCGTGCTCTTTGAGCCACGCCTTCGCCTTCTTGCAGTAGCCACACCACGTCGCCGAATAGACGACGACAGCGCCTGCGGGGACGGCTTCGGTGACGACGCCAGCGCCGCGCACGCCGGCGTCGTAGCGGGAGACGACGACGACGGGGTAGTTGCCGGCGGCGTCTTTGGCCGTCAGGTCGGCGAAGTACGCGTAGCGGTGGGCCTGGCGCTGCGCGGGCGTGCGCTGCAGATCGACGACCAGCACGCGCTTCTTTGCGGGCTCAGGCACGGCCGACACGACGGGCACCGACACCATGCGACCGCCACCGTCGACGAACGAGAACAACAGCGAGCTGCTGTCATCGCGCACGCGCGGCGGCGGCGGCGCATCGCCTTCGATCGCGGGGGCATCGTCAGTGACATCGCCAGTGACATCGCCAGAAACATCGCCAGAAACATCGCCAGAAACATCGCCAGAAACATCGCCAGCGGGGCCGCGGCTGCAGGCGAGGGCAAGAACGCTGAGGGTGACGACGACGATGCGGCCCATGACGGTTGCCTCGCAGGTGCCTCTGGTGTACCGGTGACGACGGTAGGCGCCCGTAGTTCAGCTGGATAGAGCGTGGGTTTCCGAAGCCCAAGGTCGCATGTTCGAATCATGCCGGGCGCGCCAATCGAGACCCTTCGTCATCTCAACAAGGATGACGAAGGGTCTTTCATTTCGCAGCGCACATTCGCAGCGCACAGTTGCGCCATCCAGCTGCTCAACTGACGTCGTTCTGAGGCAGGCAGCGGCGCGCGCCGCGATGGACCATGCGGCGTGCAGAGCGTGCGTTCAGACCGCTGCCGAGCGCCACCGAAGGGTCAGGTCCGGCATCTTCTCGTCATGAGCACGCGCATCACCTCCACACTCGCCGCCGTCGCCGCCTTGGTCGGCTGTGCAAGCACCACCGACCCACGCGCGAACGTCTCGACTGACCTCGAGACGCCCGCCTACACCACCCTCGTCCGTGAGGGCAGCTTCGAGCTCCGGCGCTACCCGCCGTTCATCATGGCGCGCGTGCGCGTGGCGGGCGACATCGACTCCGCGAGCGGCGACGGCTTCCGTCTGTTGGCCGCGTACATCTTTGGCGCGAACCAGAGCGCTGCGACTGTGGCGATGACCGCGCCTGTCGCTGCCACGCCTGTGGCGTCTTCGGAGAAGATCGCGATGACCGCGCCGGTCGCCGCGCGCCCCGTTGGCGAGGAATGGGAGATCTCGTTCATGATGCCCAGCCGCTACACGCTCGACACCCTGCCGGTTCCCAACGACCCCCGCGTCGAGCTCGCCGTCGCGGAAGCATCGTGCCGTGCGGTGGTTGTGTTCCCCGGCTTTACGGGCGACCGCATCGTCGACACACAGCGCGAAGCGTTGCAAAGCTGGCTGCGTGGGCGGGGGCTGCGCGCGAGCTCTGAACCGGTGCTCGCGCGCTACAACGATCCGCTCACACTGCCGTGGAACCGACGCAACGAGGTCATGCTCGACGTCCAAGGTGCAGAGTGCCCATCGGCGTCTGACATCAAAGCGTGATGGCTCACGCACGACGCGCTGATGGCCAGGTCGTCTGCGCGGTCACGTTGAGCGCTGCTGCGGACGCCCAAGAACCAACGCAACGCCCCTGGTGATGCCAAGACGCCCTTCGTCCGCCCAGAAGCAGACGAAGGGCTTCGTTTTTTTCAGAACCGTCAGCGGGCGACGAAGACGACGCGGCCGCTGCCGTCGCCGACGTAGGTGCCGTCGTCGTTGCCGCTGACGCCGACGAGGGCAAAGCCGACGTCTTTTTCGTCGATGCGTTGGGCGCCGCTGTCGTCGACCACGACGACGCCGGCGTCGTTGAGGATGCAGACGCCGTGGCCGCAAGCGTCGAGGCCGTTGACGCTGCCGACGTCGACGTTGAGCTCTTTGAAGCCGTGGTCGCCGTCGCGCCAGACGCGGCCGCCGCCGGTGCTCCAAAAGTCGACGTCGCCGCCGAGGACCGAGAATTCGGCGGTGCGGCCGCCAACGACGACGTCGACCTCGACGCCGAGCGAGCCGTCATCGGCGATGGCGAAGGTGCCCGTGGGGCTGCAGCCGCTGGTCACCGCCGTGTGGCCCGAGGGCGAGATCGAGAACGCGGCGACCCAGCGGGCCATGCTGATGACGCTGGCGACGGTGCCGTCGACGTCGATGCGGGTGACGGCGAAGGGGCCGCCGGCGTAGATGGCGCCGTTGTCGTCGACGTCGAAGAATTCGCCGCTGACGACGGCGTCACCGACGGCGACGAGGTCGCAGCCGACGCCGCTGTAGCGCTGCAGGTGCAGCAGCTGATCGTCACCGAGGCGACCGACGACGACGCCTTTGTCGTAGGCGGCAAAGACGTCGGCGTCGTCGAAGCAGGCGTCGGCGACGACCGCGCGTTCGACGGCGGCGGGGACGGCGTCGTCGACGACGGCGCAGGAGGCGAAGCAGCAGACGGAGACGCAGGACAAGACGGAGGCGCGCATGCGGGTCCTTTCGGTGTGCTGCAATTCGTAGAGGGGCAAGCGCCGGGCGAGAACCAGCAGAGGCGCAGGGTGGTTGTGCAAGAATGCACAGCGAGTCACCTGCCGCCCGCGAGCAAGAACGAGATGACCATGACCATGAGTTGGGACGACCTGCGCTTCGTGCTCGCCGTGAAGAAGCACGGATCACTGGCGCGGGCCGCTCGCGCGCTCGGGGTCGATCACACGACGGTGGGGCGCCGCGTCGACGCCGCCGAAGACGAGCTCGGCGTGCGGCTGTTCACCCGCACCACCACCGGCTTCGTGCCCACCGTCGACGCCCTGCGGCTGTTGCCGCAGCTGTTGGCCGCCGAAGACGCCGTGCTCGCCGTCGTCCGCGGCGCCCAGGCCCGCGAC
>JANNAY010001471.1:0-4140 GCA_031384945.1 Deltaproteobacteria bacterium | reverse complement strand
CGCGCCCCTGTTCTGGCTGTGGGCAACGTCCTGATCGGCCCAGGTAGGAGCGGCACCCATCCGCCGATCGCCCGACGGAGCAACGACCGATGTTGCCGATAGACGATACTGCTGACGACTGGTCGAGAAGCAAACAGAGCGGAGCACCCCATGGCAGACATTCGTGAGCTTGGCGGCAGTGGCAGAGCGGTCTTCGAGACCGCGCAGCGGCTCCAGGGGGCGGGCCTCATCGACGACGCCCAGTTCAAAGAGCTCACCAACGGCAACGTCGGACCGCAAGACGTGAAGATCGCCAACACGGCGCTCGAGAAGCTGAAGGCCGACACCCCCGATGCCATGGGCATCCTGCGGGCGATCCCCAAGCTCAACAACGACATCCTGGGTTTGCAGGCCAGGGGCCTCGGCAAGACGCTCACCGGGGGCGCGCCCAGTGAGAGCGCGCCGACCGCGAAGCCTGGTGAGAGGCCGCGCTCGTTCCTCGACAGCATCGGGGCCGCCCTCGGCGAAGGCCTGCAGAAGCTCCAGCCCCTGCTCGACGGCAGCTACGCGCGCGAGGCCGTGCGGAACCTCAAGTAATGACCGACATCGAGCTGCATCCGATCGTCGCCGAGCTGAGTGGCGCCATCCAACGCTCCACCGACAAGACCGGGGTGGTCATCGCGCCCGATGACATCGAACGGGCGCGGGGCCGGCTGCGGTTGAGCGACGATCCCGACGTCGTGGCGCACCTCGTCGCGCTCGCCGTCAAGACCCAACGCGTCGCGGGCGAGGGGGGCCTTCCCGTCATCGCCGCTCTCTTGTTGCTCGTGGCCGAGAAGCTCGGCTCGGCGAGCGCGGCTGCCGACAGGTTCGGCGCCGCGGGCATCGCCAACGCCGCCGCGCTGGTGGGCGGCAACGTCGAGCTGCGTGCCCCGCGCGAGCAGCAGCAGGCCCCGCCCACGGCCAAGCCGAAGCGCGGCCTCTCGAAATAGCGGTTGAGCCCACGCTTCTGGGTCCTGCTGCTCGGCCAGACCGGCGCGCTCTTCGGCAGCGGTCTCACGGCCTTTGCCCTCGGCATCTGGAGCCTGCAGCACGACCACAGTGCCAGCAATTTCGCGCTCTTGGCTGCGGCGGCCACCGCGCCCGGCGTGCTGCTGGCGCCGCTCGCTGGCCACCTCGCCGAGCGGGCGCGACCGCGGCGGGTGCTGGTCTTGGCCAACGCCTGCGCCGTCGTCGCCACCCTCGGCATCGTCGCCGGCTTGCGCAGCGGACTCTCCCCCGGCGCGTGGGTCTACGGCGCCCTCATCGTCTCGGGCATCGGCTTCGGCCTGCAGTGGCCGGTCTACGCGCGCTCGCTGATCCGGCTCGCGCACGACGAGCACGGGCGCAACCGCGCGGCGGCGCTGGTGCAGCTCGGACCGCTCGCCCAACACATCGCGGCCCCCGCCGTCGCCGCCGGGCTGGTCGCCGTCGCCGACACCGCCAGCGTCCTCGTCTTCGACGCCGCGCTCGGCGTGGTCGCCACAGCCTCGGCCTGCGTCGCCAGCGACGTCGCCGACGCCGATGACGGCGACGCCCTGGCCGGGGTGAACTTCTTGCGACGGCGGCCGGCGTTCTTTCGCCTGCAGCTCTTCTTGCTCGCGTCGTACACCTTCGGCGCCGTGCTGCAGGCGCTGTCGACGCCGCTGTTGTTGACGATGGTCTCTGCGCAGCAGGTCGGCGTGCTGATGACACTCTCGGGGACAGGCATGGTGGCCGGCGTCGTCGTCGCCCTCGCCGTCGCCGTCGACAGCGCCGCCGGCCGCGTCAAAGGCGTCGTCGTGCTCGAGGCCGTCTGCGGCGTCTGCTTGTTGTCGATGGGGCTGTTTCCGTCGCCGTGGATCTTCGCGACGCTGGCCGGGCTCTTCTTGTGCTTCATGACGTGGTCGAACGCGCTCGCCCAGGCCCATTGGCAAGAGGCCGTGCCGTCGACCTTGCAGGTGCGCGTCTTCGCCCTGCGCCGCATGATCTCGTGGACGGCGTTTCCGCTCTGCTTCGTCTGCGCCGGCCCCGCCGCCGACGCCCTCGTCGACGTCACCGGCGACAAGACCGCCGGGCTCGCCGCCGTCTTCGTGCTCGCCGGCGTCGGCAAGGTCGCAGTCTCGTTGATCGCGCTGACCCGGCGCACCCTGGCCCAGCTCATCGAATGACCCCCCTGCGGGGTGAGGACGCCACTCTCGAATTGAGCCCGATCCGGGGACAGGAAGGCGGGCAACAGAGCAGTTGACGTCGTCACCCCGCAGGGAGCTCGTTCAAAATCCGTTCAAAATCCGTTCAAAATCCGTTGCGCAAAGCGAGCGAGCCCTGCACGTCGCGCACGATCAAGACATTGGTGCGCTCGTCGAAGGTGACGGTGCCGCGCGGCGACAACATCGCCTTGACGAGGTCGACGAGGTCTTTGGCCACGGCGTTGTTCACCTGAATCACCCGCGTGTAGAGCGGACCCTTCAGCTCACGTTCGGCGGCCCGATCGAGCTCGGCCTGCTCGAGCGCCGCGACCCGCGCGTCAGGCGCGATCCACATGATGTTGCCTTCTTCGACGACGGCCGCGCCGTTGGCCTTGAGGATCACGTTGAGCGCCGCCCGCCACTCGACGTTCTTCAGCTTGATGGTGACCTTGCCTTTGACGTCGTCGGCGATGACCACGTTCTTGCCCGACACATCGCCGATCAAGCGGATGACGTTGACGATGTCGGCGTTCATCACGTCGATGGTCAGCTTGTTGTGGTTCTCAGACGAAGGAGCAGGAGCGACGGCAGCCACCGCGGCGGCAAGAACAAGCGCGAGCATCTCTGCACCCCTTGGGGAACGACTCTTGGGACGACGCGAACGGTCCAATCTGGGTCCAAAGAAGCGTAACTAGGGTCCACTCCAAGGGTCAAGCCCGCGAAACTGCATGAGACACCCGGGCTCGTCCTCCATGGTCATGATCGCTCGACACGGCGTGGAGCTATGGTCGATTCAGCCTTTGAATGGCTGTGCCAAGCGCCATCTTGGACCATCTTGGACCAGCTGTTTGCTGCCGATCATCGTCTTGACGGCACCAACAGCAGCCGGATGGCCGAACTTCGTGGCAAGAAACGTCACGATGTCGACAAGCGTCATCGTTCGGGAAGGTTGCAGCAACGTTTGAACGGCCTCGACGACCTCACCGGCTGTGAAGCTCGGGGTCGCCGGGATCGCCGTCGTCGCTGACGGAGTCGGCATCGCAGCCGGGGGTGGAGCACCGTTACTGATCACCACAGGACGCAGCGGATCGTCGGTCGCGTGGCCAGGGACGGTTTCGGACGGCACCCAGCGTCCACCGTGGTTTGCCACGCGGATGGTGCCATCTTTCCAGATTCTCGCGCCGACAACATCACATGCTCCTGCAGGTCTCTGAGGAGTGACGACAAAAGATGCCTTCAACATGTCCGGCTCGACGCCGGGGTTGTTCTTCCGCGCGGCAACCGCGGCGGCTGCGCTTGCGTCCTGAAAAATGTCGAAGGCTTCTTCCGTCGGCTTGGCGATGGGCAGGACCTCCACCCAGAGCTCTCTGCCTTCAGGCGTCTTCAACCGGCTCGTCGAGAGGTGGGTGAAAGAATCAATCTGGTTCCATGCCTGCACTTGCTCATGGGCGGGCAAGAGCCTGCGGACCTCATCTACGATCTGTCTGGCAGCCGCCTCGTCGATGCACCCGGTAGGGTTCTTGTCGCCCACCGCCTTGAGGATGATCTGCGTGACGGGGGCTTGAAGGGACGATGAGATGATCGCCATTGGTCAGCCTTATCAGCGCGCCGGGTGGCGTCAACGGCGCCCAACAGTGTATTGAAAAAGACATACATTCGTTGGCGCTGCCTTCTTCCCCCTCATTCAGCGCGCGAGACTGATTGACAGCGGAGGCCAAGACGACGACGACGCCGCCCATGCGCGGGCTCGCTCTCTTCGTCGTCGTCGCCGCTGGCAGCGCCTGCAACTACATCATCCCGTCGACGCCGGTCCTCGGCTACGAGAACGACGAAGAGGGCTGCGTCGACACCGTCGACAACGACGGCGACGGCGCCGTCGACTGCCAAGACCCCGACTGCTGGATCTTCACCAACCGCTGCGGCCTCGTGCCCAGCGACGACATCAGCTTCGACG
>JANNAY010001466.1:0-4572 GCA_031384945.1 Deltaproteobacteria bacterium | reverse complement strand
CCGCCATCGTCGTCCACGCCGACGATCTCGCCGACTTCTGCGACAACGTCGTCGACGACACAGCCATCGTCGACCGGTTGCTCTCCCACGAGGCCAGCGCCGCCATCAACCTCTACGACGACGACGTCGCCGGCATCGTCAAACTCAGAGAAGCCATCACCGGCACCTGCGCCGAGATGGGCGGTGCGACGTGAACGTCGTTGACGTCGATGTCGCAGTCGTCGGCGGCGGACCCGCCGGCTTGCACGCCGCCCTCGAAGCCCGCGCCCACGGCAAACGCGTCGTGCTCGTCGACGAAGAGCCCGACGTCGGCGGCGCCTGCGTTCGTCGCGGCACCATTCCATCGAAGACGCTGCGCGAGACGGCGGTGGCGCTCGAGCTGCTGTCGAAGAAGTCCGCCGGGGTCGTCGACCTGTCGTTGCCCGACGACACGGCGCTGGCCTCGCTGCTCTCGCGCACGCGCGAAGTCGTGCTCGCCCACGAGCGTACGTGGGGGCGCCACCTGAAAGAAGCCGGCGTCGACGTCGTGCACGGCCGCGTCCGCTTCACGGCCGAGGGCGGACCCCACAACCTGGTTGTGCAAACCGTCAAGCGCGAGCGATTCACCATTCACGCCTCGACCATCGTGCTCGCGACCGGCTCGCGCCCGCGCACGCCCGACAACGTGCCCGTCGACCACGAGACGGTGCTCGACAGCGACTCGATCCTCTCGCTGCCGTGGCTGCCGAAGAAGTTGATCGTGCTGGGCGGCGGCGTCATCGCCACCGAATACGCCTCCATCTTCGCCTCCCTCGGCGTCGACGTCGTCATGGTCGACCGCGCCGCGCGGCCGCTGGCCTTCCTCGATCCTGAGATCGTCGACGTCTTTCTCGACGGCTTTGCCGACAACCACGGCCGCTTTCTCGGCGGACGCGCGCTGAAAGAGGTCAGCCACGCCTTTGGCAGCGCCCGCGTCGTCCTCGACGACGGCACCGTGCTCGAAGCCGACAAAGTCTTGTGCTGCCTCGGTCGCGTCGCCAACGTCGAGAACCTCAAGATCGAGAGCGTCGGTCTGAGCACCGACGCTCGCGGTCTGATGCTGGTTGATGACCACTACCGCACCGCGCTGCCGCACATCCTCGCCGTCGGCGACGTCATCGGTCCGCCGTCGTTGGCGTCGACGTCGATGGAGCAGGGGCGCCGTGCAGGGCGCGTCGCCTGTGGCCTGCCGCTTCCCTCGCGCTCGTCGATCGTTCCGGTCGGCGTCTATGCGATTCCAGAGATGGCTGCGGTCGGCCTCGACGAAGCAGAAGCCAAAGCCAAAGGCACAGCCGTCGTCGTCGGCCGCGCCGCCATCGGCGATACCGCCCGCGGCGTCATCGCCGCCAGCGAAGGCGGCCTGTTGAAGCTCGTCGCCAGCGCCGACAAACAGCGCGTGCTCGGCGTGCAGGCCACAGGCGAAGGTGCCGCCGAGCTCGTGCACCTCGGGCTGATGGCGATGCTCGGCAACCTGCCACCGTCGGTCTTCGTCGAGCAGGCCTTCAACTTTCCCACCATGGCCGAGGCCTACCGCGTCGCCGCCCTCGACCTCATGTCCCGCGGTGACGATGACGACGACGACGACCACGACCTCGTCGAGCGCGCCGCTGTGACTTGACGGCGCGGGCTGGCCGCCGCGAGCCTCGCGTAAAAAGATCAGCGTGATTTGCCCCACGCCGGCCGGGCCTTGCAGCGCTCGATGTATTTGCTCACCGCTGAATCTTTGCTGACCAGCTTCATTGATGCTGCCCACATGACCTGAGCTCCGACGATGACGTCGGCGGCAGAGAACCCCGTCGGCAGTAAGAAATCGTGCTTCGCCACGGCCTTCTCAACGACAGTGAGAACCTCGGCGAGGTGCGCCTTTTCTTTCTCCATCCGCTCGGGCGTCGGCGCCGAGAACGCCGGCGCCTGCGGGTTGTGCGACGCCACCGCGACGATGGCGGGCTCGATGGTCGCGTAGGCGAAGAAGAGCCACTCGAGGTACTTGCCGCGCAGCTTGTCGTCGAGCGTCGGCGCGAAGCGCCTGCCTGGAGCCACGTCGGCGAACTTGTCGGCGAGGTAGGCGACGATGGCGCCGGATTCGATGATGACGTCGTCGCCGTCTTTGAGCGCGGGCACGGCGCCGAGCGGGTGCACCTCGTCTTTGAACTGCTGTGTCTTGTGCTCAGAGGTCTTGGTGTCGACGACCTTGAGCTCGTAGGGCACGCCCAGCTCTTCGAGCAGCCAACGCGGGCGGGTGGCGCGGGTGAACGGAGCGAAGTAGAGGGTGATCGTCATGGGGCGCTCTGTAGCAGCGCCACGACGAGGATGGCGATGGCTCAAGAGCGAGAGGGTACCCGCGAGCTGACGTTCGAAAAGGCCCTCGAGAACCTCGAGCGCGTCGTTGTGCGGCTCGAGAAGGGTGAGCTGTCGCTCGAAGAGAGCCTGACCGCCTACGAAGAAGGCGTGCGCCTCGTGCAGCGGGCCCGCGATCGCCTCGACGGCATGCAGTCGCGCCTCGAGCAGCTGCTGCAAGACGGCACGACCGCGCCGTTGGTGTCGTCGTCAGAGAAGCCGTCTGAGAAGTCAGAGAAGTCTGAGAAGTCTGAGAAGTCTGAGAAGTCGGCGTGATCGGCGGCTTCGAGGCCTGGCAAGCGCGCATCGAGCAAGAGCTCACGCGCCACCTGCAGTCGCACGGCGACCTCGACGACACGAAGGCGCCAGCGCAGCTGCGGGCAGCGATGAAGCATGCGCTGCTGGCTGGCGGCAAACGTCTGCGTCCGCTGCTCTGCTTCTCGGTCTGCGACGTCGTCGGCGGCGCCACCGACGACGCTGTCGCTGGCGCTGTCGCCCTCGAATGGGTGCACACCTATTCGCTGGTGCACGACGATTTGCCGTCGCTCGACGACGACGACCTGCGCCGCGGTCAGCCCACCGTGCAAAAAGCCTTCAACGAAGCGACCGCGATTCTGGCCGGCGACGGCCTGCTCACCGATGCGTTTGCCGTGTTGGCGTCAACGAAGCACGACGCGGCGTTGCAGGTGCGCGAGCTGGCCCTCGCCGCCGGCAGCGCAGGCATGGTCGGCGGACAAAACGACGATATGCAAAATGAGGGCGCGTCGATCAACGGGGCGTCGACGTCAGAGACCTCGTTGCGTGAAGTGCACCGCCGCAAAACCGGACGTCTCTTTGGCGCAGCAGCGGCCCTCGGCGCGCTGAGCGCCAATCGCAAAGACCTGCTCGACGATGCCCGTCGCTACGGACACCTGCTCGGCTTCGCGTTTCAGGTGCAAGACGACGTGCTCGACGTTGAGGGCGACGTCGAAAAAGGCGGCAAGGTGCGCGGCCGCGACGTGAAGCACGACAAGCTCACGTACGTGCGCGCACGCGGCCTCGACGGCGCCAAGGCCCTCGCCAAAGAGGTCGCCGACGAAGCCGTCGCCGCCGCCGTCGTCGTCGGCGACCGCGCCGGACGCGACCCCGCGCTGCTCGTCCGCCTCGCCCGCTTCGCCGTCGAGCGGAACCACTGAATGCCGGCGCCGGCGCTGCTTCTGCCGGTGCTGCTCTCGCTCGCGGCCCACAACACCAGCGAAGGCAAAGCCGTCGTCGATGTCGGCGCTGACGGCCGCGTCGACGTGCGCGTCGAATTGGTTGAGCCCGATCTGCCTGAGCTCTGCGACGTCGACTTCGGCGTCTCTCCGACGCGCAGGATCGAGATGGAAGAGAAGCTCGACGTCTGCGTGTCGCGCGAATTTCCGCGGTGGCTGCGCCTGCGCCTCGACGGCGATGAGTGCGGCGTCGAGGGCGGCCGCTTCCACCACGGCGACGGCCTCTCCGTCGTCGTCGAAGCCTTTGCCGTCTGCGCGCCCCCTGCGGGCAAGACGCTCACGCTCGATTGGGGACTCTTCGCCAGCTCGTCCCTCGACCACCGCGCCACGACGACGATCCGCCTCCCAGATGGCAGTGAGCAGCGCGCGTTGTTGAGCAAGCGCAAGAACAAGCTCGTCGTGCACGTGCCCGGCGCGTCCCCGCCGCCCGCCGTCGTCGCTGGCGTCGTCGCCGTCGTCGCCGTCGCCGTCGTCGTCGTCGCAGTCTTCTTCGTCGTCGTCGTCGCGCGCCGCCGAAAGCTCAAAACAACCGGGGCTCTCGCGCCGCGCTGAGCACCGCCCGCACGGCCGTCGACGTGCCCACGCTGGCGATGGCGCTCTCGGCGAACCACTGCCCCATCGCGGTGGTCGCAGGGTTCGTCGCAGGCGTCAGCGTCGGCGTCGTCGTCGTCGTCACCACCGCGATCTCGAAGCGCAGGTCGCGGTGCGTGAGCGTGCGCTCGACCACGATGGGCGACGCGAACGACGCCGGCGCCGCCACGCCGCGCTCGTGCAACACCGCCCGCCACGCGCCCTCTACGTCGACAGCGCCTTCAACAGCGCCTTCGACGGCAGCTTCGACGACGGCGCCGGGGGGCTCCCACAGTCCGCCGAACAGGCCCTTTGACGCGCGCTTCTCGAGCCAGACGGCGCCGGCGGCGTCGACGACGACGACGACGGCGACGGTGACGGCCTTGCGCGCCAG
>JANNAY010001461.1:0-1583 GCA_031384945.1 Deltaproteobacteria bacterium | reverse complement strand
GTGGGCCACCGTCAGCTTGTCGGCCGCCTCTTTTTGCAAGAAGCACTTCTTCAAGCCGCCGTAGACGTCGCGCTTCATGAAGTTGTCGGGCGACGCGTAGCGCAGCTCGACCTTCACAGCAGGAAGCGCAGCGCCGACGTCGACGAGGCCGGGCAACACCACCTCGGGCACAGGCTCGAGGGGTGTCACGCCCAAAGTCGACGTGACGACGACGAAGAGCAGCGCGCGCATCAGTTCGGGATGCAGCTGCCGACATCGTCGAAGACGTCGCAGACGTAGCCGTCGCGGCCGCAGTCGGTGTCGTCGGTGCAGTCTTTGAAGCAGATTTGGTAGGGCTCGTCGTCGACGCCGATGTCGAAGCAGGTCGAGGCGGCGGGGCATTCGTCGGCGCCGCCGTTGCAGTCGGTGGTGCAGTAGCCGCCAGCGAATTCTTCGCAGTAGAGGCCGTCGCCGCAGTCGTCGCTCGAGGCGCAGGCATCGCCGAGGACGCCGTCGCCGCCGCCGCCGGTGTCTTCACCGCCGGTGAAGCCGGGGGCGACGAGGAAGTCGGCGTTGGCGAAGGTGTCGCCAGCCGCGACGCTGATGTGGCCGCAGCCGGCCGAGGTGCAGACCTGTCCATCTTGCGCGGGGGCGACGAAGAAGCCGGTGGCGTCGACATCGTCGTCGAAGCTGTCGTTGTTGTTGGCGTCGAGCAGCCCGATGATCAGGTACTCGCCGGGGTCGATGTTGAAGATCTTGTAGTCGAAGTTCTTCACCGCGTTGGTCGTGACCAGGCGCTCGGCGACGACCTCGAACTCGCCGCCGCCCAGAATGCGCACGGCGCCGACGACGACGTTTTGCACGACGATGCCCTTGTCGTTTGTCCAATCGAGGCGGGCTTCGGCGGACTCTTCGACGCTGGCGGCGGTGACGGTGGCGCTGCCGACGTCGTCGCCGGTTTCGGCGCGGGCGATGGTGGCGTTGATGACGACCTTGCCACCGGCGGGGATGCTGGCGCTGGTCTCGTCGAGCGTGACCTGGTCGCGGTTCTCGCCGCCGACCTCGAAGTCGACGTCGACGGCGGCGTCGCCGAAGTTGCGGAAGGTCAAGGTCGCGCTGGTGACGCCGAGGCCGACGCGCACGCCGGCGGCGCTCAAGCCGCTCAAGTCGCCCGCGGCGGCCGAGACGGCGCCGAACGCGTTGATCTGGCCCGAGCCGCAGCCCTCGTCGCAGTCGATGTCGGGGTCAGAGGTGTCTTGCAGAATCTGGCGCGCCTCGTCGTTGGTGAGGTCGGCGTTCACCGACTTCATCAACATCGCCACGCCCGCGACGTGCGGCGTCGCCATCGAGGTGCCCTGGTAGAACGCCACGAACTCACCGATGGTCGAGAGCACGCCGTCGCCGTTGCCGTCGTCGTCGTTGTCGACGGCTTGTTCGCCGCCGGGGGCCGCGACGTCGACGAGGTCGCCGAAGTTCGAGTAGCTGGCCTTGACCGGCGTGCCGCCCGCGCCGTTGCCGACGCTGCTGACGACGATGGCTTCGGGGGCGTTGGCGGGGGTGAAGCTGCTCGCGTCTTGGTTGTCGTTGCCGGCGGCGACGGCGAC
>JANNAY010001412.1:0-2110 GCA_031384945.1 Deltaproteobacteria bacterium | reverse complement strand
GTCTTGTCGACGCCGACCGCCACGACGACGTCGTCGCCAGCTCTGACGCGGACGGCGGCGGTGTCGAAGGCAGTGAAGCCGGTGGCGCAGGCGGCTTCGACGTCGGTGACGGCGGTGCCGCCGAATTTGCCGCCGAATGTGCCGCCGAGCACGTGGACGCCGCGGGCGCTGTGTTGGCCAAAGGCGCCGGCCGCGCAGCTGCCGAAGACGACGTGGTCGACGACGCCGACATCGCCGACATCGCCGGGGTGAGCGGGGTGAGCGGCGTCGAGGCCGGCGTCGCGCAGCGCCAGATCGATCGCCTCGTGGGCGAGCGACGCGTGGGATCGTTCGGTGTGCTTGCCAAAGGTCGTTTGTCCGACGCCGACGACGAAGACATCTCTCATGCAGCGGGGCTAACGTGTTCGCACCATGCACGACAATCCTCAGACCTCCGCTGCGAGCACGACGAGCACGACGAGCACAACGACTGGCCTGGCCAACGCCTACCTCGGTGGCGAGCACCAGCCCGTCGAGCACGAGCTCACCGTCGAGAACTTGAAGATCGAGGGCGAGCTGCCGCGCGCGCTGCGCGGCATGTTCGTGAGAAATTCGCCGAACCCGCGGTACGCGCCGCTGGGCAAATACCACTGGTTCGACGGCGACGGCATGGTGCACGGCGTGCGCTTCGACGACGGCAAAGCCCGCTACGTCAACAAGTACATCCGCACCAAGGGCCTCGCCGCCGAAGAAGAAGCCGGCCGCGCGCTGTGGACGGGCATCCTCGAACCGCCGCGTCCTGATGGTCCCAAGATTCCACTGAAAGACACGGCCAACACTGATTTGATCGTGCACAGAGGACGGCTGTACGCGACGTGGTGGTTGGCGGGCACGCCCTACGAGCTCGATGTCACCGACCTCTCGACCAAGGGGCCTGAGCGCTTCGCCGGCAAGCTGACGGGCAACATGTCGGCGCACCCGAAGGTCGATCCGCGCACGGGCGAGATGGTGTTCTTCGACTACAACCTGATGAAGGCGCCCTACCTGCGCTACGGCGTCGTCGACAACGAAGGCGTGCTCGTGCGCTACGAGCCCATCGAGATTCCCGCGCCGCACATTCTGCACGACTGCGCCATCACCGAGCGCTTCTCGATCCTGCTCGACCTGCCGCTCGGCTGGGACATGGCGGCCCTCATGAAGGGCAAGCGCAAGATCAAGTTCGACCGCGACACGCCGGCCCGATTTGGTGTCATTCCGCGCCACGGCGACAATTCAAGCACCGTCTGGTTCGACGTCGAATCTTGCTACGTCTATCATATGATCAACGCCTATGAAGACGGCGACGACATCGTGATGGTCGGCTGCCGGGTCAGAGATCTCATCCCCGCACAACGCAGCAGCGACGACACGGTCGCCCGCCTCGACACGATTGAGCTCAAACCATTGCTGCATGAATGGCGCCTCAATGTGAAGACCAGGGCCGTGCGCGAGCGCGACCTCGACGACGTGCCCACCGAGTTTCCCCGCACCAACGACGCGCTGCTCGGCACGAAGCTCACGCACGCGTGGGCCCCGCGCATCGCCAAGCGCGCCGACACCATGTTCGACGGCGTCATCAAGTACGACGTCTCCTCCGGCGCTGCCGTCCACGTTGAATACGCCGCGCTGTTGCAAGACGGCGGCTGGTACGGCTCCGAGGTCGTCTTCGTGCCCCGGCCGGGCGCGGTGTCTGACGACGACGGCTGGGCCATCACCATCCTCACGAAGGTCGGCGAGAAATCGAAGGCCATCGTGCTCGACGGCAAAGACCCGCAGCGGGGGCCCGTCGCCACGGTCGAGCTCCCCCAACAGGTCCCGATCGGGTTCCACGCCGCGTTCGTGCCGGGCTGACCGGGCCCGAGCCGCAGACCTCACCCCTCGCTGCGCTCGGACCTCTCCACCGGCGCTCGCAAAGCCTCGCTGTGGAGAGGTGAAATCCGGCAGAAGTTCGCGGATGCACAACAGAGTGGTCCTGCGAGGATCGGCCACGTTCAGTGTAGCGGCACGATGCGTTCGTCACCGCATCCTGATTGCACCTCTCCACAGCGAGGCTTTGCGAGCGCCGGTGGAGAGGTCCGAGCGCAGCGAGGGG
>JANNAY010000166.1:0-1825 GCA_031384945.1 Deltaproteobacteria bacterium | reverse complement strand
TGGCTTCGGCCTTGGGCACGTCGTCGAGCTGCACGCTCATGTGTTTGAGCGCGAGCTTCTCGACGAGCTGCACCTTCCACGGCAGCTCGACGATGGGCTCGAGCGAGACGGCGTGGATGGCGGTGTCGTCGACGATGCCCTCTTCGAGCGAGAGCGGACGGATCTCGACGCGCCGGCTCATCTTCGCGAGGGCCGAGAACCAGTCGTGCGTGATCGGACGGTAGGCGACGCCGAAGCTGCCTTCTTCGACGTAGGCGGCGCGGTTGCCGGTGGCGAGGTCTTGCGCGAGCGCGAGGTTGTAGCGGCTCAAGAGCGAGAGCTCGGGCGTGAGCTTGAGGGCCAACGCCGTCATCGACAAGAACCACAGCGTATCGTTGCCGCCGCGGTCTTCGGCGAAGTTGTCGTATCGCAGCTCGAAGCGCTCGGACGCGACAAACAGGTCATCACGCTTCCATTCGACGCCGGTGCTGACGGCGTCGCGCGATCCATCGCCGTACAAGAAAGATCCGCCGCCGTTGGCGCCGGGTGCTGCGTAGAAGGTGCCATCGGTGAAGGCGGCGGGGGCGACGTTGCCGTTCTCGGTGGTGGCGACGCTGCTGGCACCCAGGGTGGTCACGCGCTCGTAGTTCAGCGAGAGCGCGAAGCCGAAGGGCAGCGCCCAGTTGTTGGCGAGGCCGACGACGCCGCGGGTCTGCTGTCCGCCGAAGGCCGACTGCAGCTGGTACTCGCCGTAGGCCTTTGAGCCCTTGGCCATCTCGCTCTCGGCGCCGACCACCGTCGTCGTCGACCAGCCCATCGTGCCCGTGCCGGGGGCCGGCAACATGCCGAAGCGCTCGCTGGCGTAGACGCGGCTGCCTTCGTTGAGCTTGTAGCCAACGCCGGCGTGAATCTGGTTCTCGCCCGACCAACGCAGCGACACGCCACCGTCGACAGAGAGCGAATCGGTCAGGGCGTAGCGCGCGGTCACGTGGGTGATGAAGTGGTCGTTCCATTCTTGCAGTTGGTTCGGGTCGCCGAAGACGACGACCTCTTGCTTGAGCCCGAGCTGCAGCGCTTCGAGCACCTGCCACTCGACGCCCACAGCCGTGACGACGGTGTGGACGTCGTCGACGTTGTCGGCGCCACCGCCGAAGGAGCCGGAGTCGCCGGTGAAGCCGTAGCCGACCTCGGCGGCAGAGACCAAGCCGGGCAAGAGCGTGCGCGCGTAACGGCCCGTGACGAGCTCACGGTGCAGCGTGCGGTAGCGCGTGACGGGCTCGCGCTCGGGGATCTCAGAGACGATGCCGTCGTAGCGCAGGCGCAATTCGTCGACGGCGGTGACGCGGTAGCCGCTGTCGATGCCCCACTTGGTTTGTCCTTGTTCGACGATGCTGCCGCCGCCGCCGAAGAAGCCGGGCTGCAAGGCCTGGAAGTAGGCGCGGGCGACGCCGTCGTCGGCAGAGCGGCCGACGTAGTGGCCGAAGCGGGCGGCGCCATCGAGCTTGAAGCCGAGGCCGGCGCGCTCTTTCGGAAAGATCTGCGTGCCGACGCGGGCAGTCTTCTCGTCGAGAGATTGGCCGAGGCCCGAGTAGGTCAAGCCGCCGTCGAACGAGACGAAGTTGCCGGCGTCGACAGAGGTAGAGCCGAGGATCTGCGCGGCGACGTAGGTGCCGTCGCGGTTGGCAGGATCGAGGAAGAGCTTCGTCGACACACCGCCGAGCTGGTAGCCGATCTCGCCGCCTTCGCGTCCTTCGACGACGTAGGCGCCGCCGACTTCGAGGTGGCCGAACAGCGTCTGTTTGACGTCGACGCCGGAGGCGAGCCCCTGGAAGGGCTCGTCGTCCTG
>JANNAY010001376.1:0-6690 GCA_031384945.1 Deltaproteobacteria bacterium | reverse complement strand
ACATGAAGGCGACGCTGCCCGGCAACACGGCGTCAGAGAAGATCCAGAACGCGGTGGTCGGTGGCCTGCAAACGCTGTTGAACACCGCTGGCTTCGGCGCGGTCGGCGGCGGCACGCTCACGGTGCAGTCCTTCACCACGTGGGATGGCAACGACGCGGCGATCGGCAAGATGGATTGGACCGACGCGCAAGCCGGTGACGTCACGCCCAAGTCGTTGAATGACATCACCGCGACCATCCTCGGCGCGGGCACGGCGGGCACGCTGTCGACGGCGGGCGCCACCGACACGGGCAACTACACGCTGCAGGTCGAGGTCATCGTGCGCTCGCCGACATCGACGGTCGTCGTCATCGGCCTCGCCAAGAAGACGCGCGTCACCACCGACGAGGTCACGCTCTTCCGCGTCGACGACCTCGCCAACGGCACCGCGGTCGCCCAATTCGGCGACGACACCGGCACCCAGTGCGACCGCTTCGTCGTCGAGCCGGCGCAAAAGGTCGACTTCGTGCTCATCATCGACAACTCGGGCTCGATGTCGAACGAGCAGACGGCCGTCGCCAAGGCCGCGCAAGAGATCAGCGCGCGCTTGTCGCAGTCGACCGTCGACTTTCGCGTCGCGGTCATCGCCACCGACGTCGACAACATCAACGACAGCACCACGGCCGCCACCTGGCAGAACGTCACGCTGCCGACGACGCGTTCGCCCAAGATCTGCGACTTCACGTCGTCGCCCTTCGGCGTGCAGCGCTGCGTCCGCTTCAATCTCAACGGCGACGGCGACGTCGCCGACACCGTCGCGTTCCCGTGGAGCGAGGTGGTGCTCGGCCTCGACCTGAACGGCGACGCCGACGCCCTCGACACCGCCGTTCAGTTCGTCTTCGAAGGCACCGTCAAATTCGACATCAACAACGACGGCGACCTCGTCGACAGCTTCGGCAACGCCAACTCACGCGCCATCAGCGCCATCGACGACGCCGGCGCGGGCGGCACCGTGCTCATCACCGCCGCCGGCAACGACTTCACCGTCGGCGAGCGCGTCACCGTCTCGGTCAGCACCGGCTACAACGCGACGTACACGGTCGCGCAGGTCGTCAACGCCAACCAGTTCCGCACCGTCGAGCAAGAGCCGGCGGGCGCGGCCAACACGGCGCCGCAGACGACGGGCACCGTGGTGCGCGTCGTGGTGTCGACGTCGCTCGATGAGACCGGCATGGGCACCGGCGGCAGCGGCGAAGAGAACAGCTTCCGTCCGCTGGCCTGCATCATGGGCCGCGACGTGAGCGGCCCCGGCGTCACCACCGTCGGCGGCATCTTGGGCCTCGACGCCGTCAACGTCGCCACCGGCGCCGGCAACGGCGTCGACGACAACGGCGCAGGCGGCACCGTCATCGTCAAGACCGCTGTCGCCCACAGCTTCCTCGTCGGCGACCGCGTCGTCTTGAGCGGCACCAACGCCAACTACGACGGCACCTACACGGTCGCACAGGTCATCAGCACGACATCGTTCCGCACACTCGAGGTCGACACCGGTGGTGCTGGCGACGCTGCTGCCTTCACCACCGCTGGCAGCGTGCAGCGGCGCGCTGCCGGCGTCGGCGGCGCGATCGACGACGGACAGAGCTGTGGACGCGACGGCAACCGCGCGCCGTACGCGGGCGCCAACACGTTCTCGGTCGGACCGGGCACGAGCCCCGACGACTTCCGCTGGCTGCCGCGTCCCGCCGTCGACAACAAGCGCAAGCTGCGCGTCGGCGCCGACGTCGCCGTCATCTTCATCACCGACGCCAACGAGCAGTCTGATGGTCAGTACACGCGCTTGAACGCCGCCAACTACCCAGGCGATCCGGTGGTCACGCAGTCGATCCCGACGTGGGTCAGCTTCTTCAACGACATCGACGCGACGACGGCGGGCGGCCAAAGGGCGTTCGTCCACGGCATCGTCTGTCCGAACAACGGCGACTGCACCGACGAAGGCGACGGCGTCCCAGCCAATGAGCCGTACATGACGCCGCGCTACCAGCAGCTCATCTCGGCCATGGGCGGCATCGAGGCCGGGCTGCCCGACGACGCCGACCCGCTGCAGGCGCAAAAAATCGCCGACGCGATTCGCCTCATCCTCGGCGCCACGGTGGCGCAGGCCTCGCCCTACGTGCTGACGAAGCCGCCCATCTCGGCCTCGATCAAGATCGCCTTTGAGAACACCGTGACGACGTTCGGCGCCTGCGTGAAGACCGACGTGCCGCGCAGCCGCCTGAACGGCTTCGACTACGACGGCACCACCAACTCGGTGCAGTTCTTCGGCACCTGCCGCCCGACCTTCGACGCCGCCAACCTCGGCCGTCCCATCAGCGTCTCGTACAAGTACTGGATCGAAGACAGCCCCAGCGACGACGGCAACATCGACCCGTGCAACTGCGCGAACCCGCTCATCTGCGTCGATGCGCAGTGCATCTGCCCGAGTGACTGCGGCGCGCCGGGTGGCCTGCGCGACAACCAGACCTGCAACACCACCACCTGCGTGGTCGAGTGCTTGCCCGACTGCGGTGGCTGCGACGCGGGCTTCACCTGCGACCCGACGAACCCGACGCAGGCCGATGGCTGCGCCTGCGAGTGCAACAACTGCAACGGACCGCCGCCCGCCGCCGGCTTCGTCTGCGACCTGCAGAGCTGCCAGTACGAGTGCGCCGCGTGCCCCGGCGCTCCGCCGGGACCGTTCTCGACGTGCAACCTCGCCACCTGCGAGTACGAGTGCGCCGGCTGCGGCGCGGGCGAGATTCCGCCGGGCTTCGGCTGCAACCAAAACGCCGCCGTCTGCGACGTTGAGTGCTTGCCCGACTGCGGCGGCTGCAACGCCCCGTTCACCTGCGACTCCGCCGCTTGCGCCTGCGAGTGCCAGGGCTGCGTCGGTCCGTCGCCGGGCCCGGGCTTTGTCTGCAACCTCGATGCGTGCGCCTTCCAGTGCGACGACTGCGCCGGCAACCCGCCGGGCCCGTTCTCGACGTGCAACCAAGAGACTTGCCAGTACGAGTGCGAGGGCTGCGGCCAGGGCGAGATCCCGCCGGGCTTCGCCTGCAACGACAACCCGCTCGTCTGCAACGTTGAGTGCCAACCGGATTGCGGCGGCTGCAGCGGCAACGGCGTCTGCAACACCGGCAGCTGCCGCTGCGAGTGCCCCGCCGACTGCGGCGGTTCTCCGCCGCGCGCCGGCATGACCTGCAACACGTCGACGTGTGCCTTCGAGTGCGCTGAGCCCCCGCCGGGCTTGCCGTCGCCGGGCATCAACTTCGTCTGGGATCCTGCGACGTGCGCCTACGTCTGCGACCCCGCCAACTGCGGCGTCAACAACGTCGGCCCCGAAGCCATCTGCGACACGTCGACCTGCACCCTGCGTTGCCCCGGCGACTGCGGCGGCTGCGACGGCAACGCCGACTGCAACCTTTCCACCTGCGCCTGCGAGTGCCCCGCCGACTGCGGCGCGCCTTCGCCCGGCGTGAACTTCACCTGTGACCAGCAGGCCTGCGCCTACGAATGCAAAGACGTCCCCGTGACACCGTCACCCGGACCGAACTTCGTCTGGGACGTCGTCTCCTGCTCTTACGTCTGCCCCGCCAACTGCGGCGAGGCCGGCGGCGTCGTCGCGCCTGAGTTCTGCAACCAGCGCACGTGCGAGGTGCAGTGCTTGCCGGGCTGCGGCGGCTGCGGCGTCGGCGAGCAGTGCGATCAGGCGAACTGCGCGTGCCAGTGCGTCGAGAGCCAGACGTGCTCGGCCGGCTTCGTCTGGGACACCAACAGCTGCTCGTGTTCGTGCGACACGACCGTGAGCTGTGGGCCGACCCGCGAGCTCAACCCCGACACCTGCGCCTGCGAGTGCGGTGACGGCAACAACGACGGCACCGTCGACTGCAACACCAGCTGCACGGGCGCGACGCCGATTTGTCAGACGTCGCTGTGCACCTGCCGCGGCATCGGCGGCTGACGCTTTCGTCGACGTCACGAAGCACGGCGGGGATCGCGAGGTCCTCGCCGTTTTTCGTTTGCGGAGAGCATGGCGCTCCGGCCGCGACGAGCGTTCTCGTTCGCGAGCGTGCGTGGCCGGCCAGAGTCTTTGTTGTGCTGCGCACGGCTCGGGTGCAGCCACGACCGAGCTGTGGCGCTGCTTCGACCGCGTCGCGACGGCAGTGCCTGACCATTGAACCGCCCTGTCGTCGGCCTGAGCCGGCTGGGCGTCGTCCTGAACCGCCCTGTCGTCGGCCTGAACCGGCTGGGCGTCGTCCTGAACCGCCCTGTCGTCGGCCTGAACCGCGACGGGGTCGTCCTGAACTGCCCAGTCGTCGGCCTGAACGTTCAGGTCTTCGGCCTGAACGTTCAGGTCGTCGGCCTGAACGTTCAGGTCGTCGGCGCGGCGGTTCAGGTCGTCGACACGCCAGTTCAGGTCGTCGTCCGCGACGTTCAGGTCAGCAACAACAGCTGCGCGGGCGCGACGCCGATTCAGGCGTCGGTCTGCACCTGCCGCGGCATCGGCGGCTGACGCTCAGGCCGGGGTCGTCGGCGTCGTCGGCGTCGTCGCAGGCGTCTCCGGCGTCTCCGGCGTCTCCGGCGTCGCGTGCGCCTCTTCGCTGGCGAGCAGGCGCGCGTCGATGTCGGAGAGCAGGGCGGCGGCCGACTCGGCGCTCAGCATCCCCTCGTGCACGTCGGCGAGCACCTGCGACTTCTCGACCAAGAGCAGGTGGCGCAGGTGGCGCCGGCGCTCTTCGGCGGCGATGTCGAGGTCGGCGCCGTGGGCGTCGCGCATCTCGGTCTCGGCTTTGGCGATGCGGTCGCGATAGGTGACGCGGAGCGGCTCGAGGGTCGACGCCGTAGCGCCGTGCTGCTCGAGCACGTCGATCTCGGCGAGGGCGGCGCGCGCCGCCGACGACGCTGTGCGGGCGGCCTCGAAGCGCAGCCGCGTGCCGCGGGCGACAATGACGCCGAGGCGGCGCAGCAGCGGCCCCATCGTCGTGCCCTGCACGAGGATCGAGATCAGCACGACGCCGAAGGTGGTGTTCAACAGGAAGGCGCGGTGGGCGAAGCTGGCGGGCAGCCCCAGCACGAGCACCATCGAGAGACCGCCGCGCAGGCCGCCCCAGGTGAGCACCGCGGTCCACACCCACGGGATGCGCTCGTTGGTGCGTCGCAAGAGGGCGGCGACGCCGCCGACGACGACGAAGCGGGCGACCATCACGACGACCCAGGCGAGCACGATGGGCAGCCACGACGCCGCCAACTGCTGCAGATCGATCTCGAAGCCGATCAACAAGAAGACGAGCGAGTTGAGGGCAAAGGCGACGTACTCCCAGAAGGTGGCGATGGCGACGCGCGTCGACGGCGACATGCCGGTGGCGGCGCCGTAGTTGCCGCAGATGAGGCCGGCGACGACGGTGGCCATGACGCCCGAGACGTGCAGCTCTTCGGCGAGCACGAACGATCCCCAGGCCGCCACCGTCGTCAGCGTCATCTCGATCAACGCGTCGTCGACCCGCTGGATGGCCTTCGAGACGCCGTAGCCGACGCCGGCGCCGACGAGGATGCCGACGCCGACGGTCTTGACGAATTCGACGATGGCGCCGCCGACGGTGGCCTCGGCGCCGTTGGCGGCGGCGAGGATGATGCTGAAGACGACGACAGCGGTGCCGTCGTTGAGCAGGCTCTCGCCTTCGACGAGCACGCCGAGCCGCTTGGGTGCGCCGAGGCTCTTGAACAGCGAGACCACCGCGATCGGATCGGTGGCGGCGACGAGGCCGCCGAAGACGAGGGCGTCGATCCACGAGAAGTGAACCTCGAGCGCGAACGTGCCGACCAGTCCGACCATCAGCAGCGCGGTCACGCCGATGCCGACGAGCACGCCGGGCGCCGCCAGCGTCACGATCGCCACCTTGTTCTCAAGGAACTGCCGCAGCTCGAGGTGGTAGGCGGCCTCGAAGAGCAGTCCCGGCAAGAACACGGCGTAGAGCAGCTCTTGCGTCAGGTGCGGCGCCTCGAAGGGGGCGCCGAAGCCCAAGAGCAGCCCGGCGACGACGAGGGCGACCGTGTAGGGCAGCCGCAACCGCTTGGCGATCATCGCCACCAGCGAGGCGATGGCGAACAGCAAGACGAACGACGCTTCGTGGCTCATGCCGCCCGATAGCCCGGCCCTCGGGTCACAACATCCAGCGTCGACGGGGCGCTTTGCCCGGTGCGCCGGCTACGCCTGCAGCGCCGCCACCAGCGCCTGCGTCTCGGCGTCGGCGGGCGCGAGCTCGAGCGCATGGCGGGCGAGCTCGAGCGCAGCAGTGCCATCGGCTTCGGCGATGAGCATGGCGAGGCGCTTGAAGGGCTCTGGGTGCATCGGATCGATGGCAGCAGCACGCAGCAAGAACGCGCGGGCGCCATCGCCGTCGCCGGCTGCGGCGGCGACGAAGGCTCTGACGCAGCAGACGTCGACGCGGTCGGCTTTGACGCCTGCGAGGGCAGCGACGGCTTCGTCGACGTGGCCGGTGGCGACGAAGACTTCGGCGCGGGCGACGTTGATGTCGTCGATGGAGTCTTCGGCAGCGACGTCTTTGGCCAACGAGAACGCCTCGAGCGCCTCGAGGTAGCGGCCCGCTTCGCGCTGCAGTTGCCCGACAAGAAACCACGGCGCCGCGGTCTTCGGCGCCAGCTGCGCCGCGCGG
>JANNAY010001350.1:0-7770 GCA_031384945.1 Deltaproteobacteria bacterium | reverse complement strand
ATTCGCCGACTGCGCCATCGACGCCCAATGCGGCACGCGCATCTGCCTCGACGGCAAGTGCGCGCCCAGCGATCCGTGTCTCGTCGACGACGACTGCGGGCAGCTCGACGGCGAGAGCCTGCTGTGCGTCGACGGACAGTGCCGTCCGCCCTGCTTCGCCGACGCTGACTGCGGCGGCGCCGTCGGCGGCTTCAACCTGCAGACCTGCGTCGATGGCAAGTGCCTGCAGCGCTGCCTCGGCGACTTCACCTGCTTCGGCGGCGGACTCTGCGAGAACGGCGCCTGCGTCGAGCCCGAATGCAGCGGCAACGGCGACTGCGCGCCGACCGATGAGGGGGGTGACGAGAACGGCGGCGAGTTCTGCGACGCCGGCCGCTGCACCGCCTTCACCTCGTGCGACGAAGACGACGACTGCTTCGATCCCAACCTGTTCTGCAACATCGACGTCGATCCCATTCGCTGCGACGAGCGGCCGGGCTGCCGCGCCGACAACGAGTGCGGACAAGGCGCCCTCTGCCTCGATCGCCACTGCCGTCCGGCCCAGGGCTGCTTCGAGAGCACCGACTGTGATGGCGACGACGAAGAGTGCGTCGGCAACCGCTGCGTGCGCGCCCCCGAATGCCGCGCCACCGGCGACTGCGACGGCGCCGACGTCTGCGCCGACTTGCGCTGCGTCGACGCTGCCGACGCCAGCGTCCCCGCCTTTGTCGTCGTCGAAGACGGCCTCGCCGCCTGCGACGACGCCGGCTGCGTGCGCGTCGTCTTCGTCGGCGAGACGCTGACGTTTCGCACCCGCGGCTTCGACAGCGAAGGCTTGCCCGTTGTCGCCGAGATCCGCGCCGACTTCACCGGCCCGCTGTCGATCGTGAGCGCCGCCGACAACGTCGTCGTCGTGCACGCCGACGCTGCCGGCGCAGGCAGCATCGCCTTTGACGACGTCAACGTCAGCGTCGTCGTCGTCGCGGACGACGCCGCTGTCGACGTCTTGGTCGTCGACGCTGACGGCGCCCCCGTCGCTGGCGCCCTCGTCGACGGCACAGCGGCTGACGACAACGGCCACGGCACCGCCGCCGGCGCCGTCGACGCCGACGCCTTTGTCGTCGTCACAGCCGGCGACCGCGTCGTCGTCGCGCCCCGCGACGTCGACCCCATCCGCGTCGTCCTGCCCGTCGACGTCGACGCCCGCGCCGCCGCCGTCAACGTCAGCATCGCCAGCACCGGCGACGAGACCGGACCGGTCGGCGTCGGCGTCGCCCTGCCCTCGGTCGCCCACTTCAGCGACGTCGGCTTCGCCCGCCTGTTCGGCGACGTCGTGCAAGGACAGGCCGAGCTGCCCGTCATCGGCGCGCTGCCGGTGGCGCTGTCGTCGTCGATGACCCTCGAGGCCACCCTGCCCCTCGTCGGATCACAGATCGTGCGGCCGCTCGCTGAGGTCGAAGTCGCCGCCGGTCCGGCGTTTGTCTTCGCGCTCGAAGACCGCCGCGAGCAGCAAGACCTCGTCGCCCTCGCCCTCGGCGGCGACCCGACGGCCACCGCCCTCGACTTCGCCGAACAAAGCGAAGGCATGGACGCCGCCGTCGTCGCCGCTGGCGTCGTCGCCGCCTTCGACCGCGTCGCCGACGCCGCCGACCGAGACGGCGATGGCGACACCAACGAGCTCATCCCCGACTACGCCAACGCGGGCGTCGTCGAGGCCCGCCCCTTCGGACCGCCGCGCCAGCGCACCAGCGTCATCGCGGCGCCGCCCGAGGGCGCCAACGAGCGCGCCCTCGTCGTGCTCGGCTTCCAGCTGCCCGGCCACTTCTTGATCGCGGGCACCGGCGTCGTGCGCGGCGCGACGGGCTTCGAAGACGAGGCCCTGCCCGAGCCCCTCAAGCTGATCCCGCAGTCGGCCACGTTGCAGAACGTGCCGCAGGTCATCGTCGTCAGCGGTGTGTTTGCTGACGAGCGCACGTCGTCGCGCGCGCAGTCCGTCGCCGACCGCATCGACGCCGTCGTCGACATTGGACCGCTGCTCACCCCACCGACCGGCGCGTTCTTGTTGCGCGACGTGCCCAACGACGGCGACGTCAGCGTCGTCTTGCCCGCCGTCGACGCCGCGTTGCTCCGGCTGCGCTTCACCCGCGGTGACGAGGTCGTCGAGATCTTCGCCCGCGGCGATGGCGCTGTGCGCTTGCCGCCTGGGTTCGACGACGTCGCCCTCGTCGACGTCACCGCCTACGACATCGCCGTCGACGTCTTCGCCACCGGCAATGGTCCGCAAGACGTCGAGAAGCTGGCCCGCCGCGTCGCGGTTGCTCCCGCCGAATAAAGCGCCCACAAGTCAGCGGCATGCACGTCCGCGGATTCGTCGTCGTCGTCGTCGTCGTCGTTGCTCTTGCCGCGTGTGCGGCGTCGGCGCTCGAGCCCGTCGACGACTTCGGCGACAACCCCGGCAACCTCGAGATGTTTGAGCACGTCCCCGTGGGCGTCGACGGGCCGTTGCCGTTGGTGCTGGCGCTGCACGGCTGCTCGCAAGACGAAGTCTGGTCCGACGACATCGGCCTCACCGCCGCCGCCGACGAATTCGGCTTCGTCGTCGTCGCCGCCCGCCAGAAGTCGATCAACAACGGGCAGCTCTGCTTCAACTGGTTTGAAGAAGACGACATCACTGCCGGTGACGGCGAACAGCAGTCGCTGTTGTCCATGATCGACAGCGCCAAGGCCCGACACGACGTCGACGACGCCCGCGTCTTCGTCACCGGCCTCTCTTCCGGCGGCGCCATGACGGCGGTGATGCTGGCGACGGCGCCCGATGTCTTTGCCGCCGGCGCCTCGTTCTCCGGCATCGCCTACCGCTGCGGCGTCGGCGTCTTCGCCGCCTTTGACTGTCAGTCTGCGCCCCCGAACCGCTCGCAGGCCGAGTGGCGCGACGAGGTGCTCGACAACGTCGAGAGCGCCGGTCCGTTTCCGCCGCTGTTGGTGGTGCAGGGCGACGACGACAACACCGTCAACGTCGACAACGCCGAAGCCCTCGCCCTGCAATGGACGGGCATCTTTGGCATCTCGTCGGCGCCAACCTCGACGACGACCGACGGCGACCGCACCACCCGCGTCTTCGGCGACGCAGTCACCACCATCACCATCGCGGGCATGAGCCACGGCATCCCCGTCGACCCCCCATCGTGCGGTTCGTCAGGCGCCTTCGCCCCCGACGTCGACTTCTGCGGCATCGGCGCCGCCCTCGACTTCTTCGGCGTCACGGCGACAGCACCCGTCGGCGAAGGCGAAGGCGAAGACGTCGGCGAGGGCGAGGGCGAGGACGTCGGCGAAGGCGAAGGCGAAGGCGATCCCCCGCCGGGCGAAGGCGAAGGCGAAGGCGCGGTTGTGCAACCAGAGAGCTGCACCTGCGCGGGCTCGTCGACGTCACCGCTGCTCGCGGGCCTGGCGCTGTTGGCGTTGGCGAAGCGCCGTCGCCGCCGCTGCTGAAGGCCGGGACGTCGCGAGCAACGACAAAAAGAGCCTGCGCGCAGCGCGGCCCGACGTTCCCTCCCCGAAATTCGGGGCCGGGGGTTTTCTCCGCCACGTCCGACGCGCTGGCTGGGTCAGGGCGCGTGCTTCGTCAAGAACCGCACGATCTCCGTCGTCGTCTTGTCGCCGGGCTGGCCGATCTCGCTGACGAGCGCGAAGTGGTCGCGGCCGTCGACGACGACGATCGGAGGCCTCTCGCCGATCAGGCCCAGCGCGCGCGTCATCTTCTCGGTCTGCGCCTGCATCGCCTTGTAGTCGGCAGGACCCGTGATGAAGAGCAGCGGCGTGCCCGTCTTCTTCACGATGTCGAGCGGCGACGCCGCCCGCAGCACGTCGATGTTGGCGCCGAAGACGGGGCCGATGAAGCGCGAGAAGCCGCCGTCTTGCTGGTCCTCGTCGAGCGGTGACCGCAAATCGAAGACGCCCGAGATGTTGACGACACCCTTGATGTCGGCAGGCGTCAGTTGCTGCGCGGCGAGCCACTTCGGGTCGTAGAGCAGCACCATCGCGAGCTGCGCGCCGGCGCTGTGACCGACGATGAAGATCTTGTTGGGATCGCCGCCCCACGACGTCGCGCTCTTCTTGGCCAGCGCCACGACGGCGGCGGCGTCTTCGACGGGCACGGGCCAGCGCACCGCCGGCGCCAGGCGGTACGACGCCGTGACGGCGACGAAGCCGCGCGAGGCGAACGCGTAGCCGACGTTCTTGTACTGGCTGCGATCGCCCATCTGCCAGACGCCGCCGTGCAGGAAGACGACGACGGGAAGTCCTTTCGCTTCGTCGGTGCGGACGACGTCGACCTTCTGCTTCTCCGACGGACCGTAGGCGACGGTGTCGGTGACGAAGCCGGCCAACAACGAGAGCGACAACAGCGCGGTCAACATGTGCGCAGTCTACGAGTCACAGCGTCTCTCGGTTTGTGCACCTGCAGGCGACAGTGTCTCCCAAAAAGAGACACCCACGCGGTTCGGCGGCGCAGCCGGATGCGACGACGTCGTTGGCGCGACTCCTGCGAATGAGGTCGTCATGCGCGTCTTCTTCTCCGTCTCCTTCTTCGCCGCCTTCTTCTTCGTCGCCGCCTGCCAGGACCCCGTCGTCCCTGTCGACAACACCGGTGAAGGCGAAGGCGAGGGCGAAGGAGAAGGAGAAGGAGAAGCACACGAGCCCTGCGGAGGGAGGGGAGGGGCTTGCCCCCTCCCAGGCGAAGGCGAAGGCGAAGGCGAGGGCGACGTCGTTGGCGAAGGCGAAGGCGAAGAAGGCGAAGGAGAAGCCCTCGACCCCTGCAGCGTCGACGCCCTCTACGCCGACCGCGTTGGCTACGGCGCCCACGCCACCGGCGGCGACCCCGACCGCGTCTACGTCGTCGACAGCCTCAGCGGCGGCGACGGACCCGGCACGCTGCGCGACGCGCTGACCTCGAACACCCACTGGTGGATCGTGTTCGCCGTCGACGGCGAGATCGTCTTCGATCCCGAGAAGATCGAGGTCACCTCACACAAGACCATCGACGGACGCGGCCGCGACGTCACCCTCAACGGCGCGCTGCAAATGGAGGACATCGAAGACGTCATCGTCACCGATGTTCACATGACAAACAATCGCCACATCGACGAATGCGGCCAGGCCGGCGACGTGGTCGTCCTCCGCGGCGCCTGTGCCGGCGACACCCTTGACTGCGACACCCGCGACTTCTGGTTCCACCACGTCGACTTTCACCACGGCGGCGACGGACTGCTCGACGTCAGAGGCGGCACCAACGTCACCGTGTCGTGGTCCCACTTTCACGACCACAGCAAGGGCATGCTGATGTGGAAAGACGGCGACAACGAGCACGCCGCCGGCATGCGCGTGACGCTGCACCACAACTTCATCGATCAGCTGACCGTGCGGGGTCCGCGGTTTCACTATGGCAAGTTGCACATGTTCAACCAATATGTGTACCACTGGTACGACCACGGCGCCGGCTGCATGGACGAGGCCGAGTGCCTCTCCGAAGGAACGATCTGGGAGGCCCGCGATCGCTGCACCTTGGCGGCGATCTATCTCGAGCAGTGCGTCGACCCCGCCCCGTGCGGCGACTCCGATGGCGGCAGCCCCACCACCGCCTGGGTCACCGACGACGGCGACAGCCCCGGCTTCACCCGCAGCGAAGGCGACCTGCTCGTGAACGGCGCGGCCCTCGACCTGCGCGACTCCGCCAACGTCTCTGCCCCGCCCTATGACTACATCGTCGAGACAGCCACCCCCGAGCTCGCCGACCGCATCCGCGCCGAAGCCGGCCCCCGCCCCCTGGCTTGTTCCCCTCATCCGTAGTGGAGACGGGCGTCAGCCCGAACCGCAGAGCCCCCTGCCCCCTACGCGGGTTTCGCACCCTGGTGGTGAGGACGACGCCGGGTGCAGACGGACCGCTCACTCCGTGGGTGTCTCCTCGCAGGATACACCCACCCTGTCGTCGTCCGGCCCGCGCCCCGCCCCTCCCTCGCGCGGTGCTCGCGGAGGCCTACGAGAGCTTGGGGGGCGTCCACCGTCCCGACGGCGGGCGCTGCGTCGGGGGAGCGGACGACGGCTTGCGCACGTGCTCGATGATGGTCTTCACGCGCTTCTGTAGCTCGGCGTCTTCGGGCTTCAAGCGCAGCAAAGCCTCGCCGACGCGGGCCGCCGCGCTCCACCGGCTCGCCCGTTCGTGGAGCACGAGCAGCGCGTTCAACGCGAGCACGTCTTTCGGATCGACGGCGATGAGCTCTTCGGCGAGCTCGGTGGCGGCCATCGGGTCGCCGGCCTTGGCCAACACGCGCACGGCCCGCAGCCGCACCTCGCGCTGGCGCGACAACGACGCGGCCTCTTTGGCCTTGTCGATGGCCTCGTTCTTCATGCCGACGCCCTGGATGAACACCTCGGCCTTGCCGAGCAGGTCGACGGCGCGGGCGAGGTCGATGGCGGCGTCGACGTCGGCGAGCTTCTTTCTCGCGGTGGGGTGCTCGGGCGCGACGTCGAGCGCTTTGACGAGGATCTTTCGCGCGGCGGCGCGTTCGCCGGCGCGTTCGCAGGCGGCGGCTTCGGCGATGAGCTCTCTGACAGCGGATTCGTCGGCGACAACGGCGGGCGGCGGACGCGCGGCCAGCTCAGCCTCTTGCCGCAGGGCCACCGCCCGCTGCAGCGCCAACGCCTCGACCCTGGGCAGCGCTTTGACGGCGGCCTCGAGGCGGGCTTTTTGGGGCGGCGACGCGTCGTCGGGCGGGGCGATGAAGACGCGGTTCAAGAGCTTGACGCGCTCTTGGATGTCGCCGGTCGTCGCCGTCATGGGCAAGCCGAGGGCGCCGGCGGGGTCGTTGTCTTCGAGGCCGGTGAACAAGCGGCGCGCGGCGGCGAGCACCTTGGTGAGCTGCGGGCTCGCCTTGATCTCTTTGTAGAAGAGGATCGGCGACGAGCCGTCGACGAAGTGGGCGATGGCGTCGCGTTTGCCGCCGTCGAGGTCGCGCAGCGTGAGGGCGCCGCCTTTGTACGGATCGTGGGTGACGACCTCGCCGCGCAATTCGACCGGGCCGATGAAGACGCGAACCTCGGCGCCGAGGGCGGGGGCTTCGCCTTCGGCGAACAAGCCGCCGTGTTGGAGGCCGCCCGCCCACAACCGCTGCAGCGTCGCCCGGTCGCTGCGCACCTGCACCACGCTCAGCGACGAGAAGTGGGCGTCGGCCTTGAAGGCGCGCTCGCGCAAGGCGGCGAGGGCGAGCCCGTCGACGAAGCGCTTCAGGGCCTCTTCGGTCTTCGCCGCGACGTTCTCGAACTGCACGCCGACGCCGGGGGGGTGGGCTTTGTCGGCGGCGGTGCGCGGGTCGATGACGTGCACCACCTTGCCCATCAAACCGATGGTGTCGTCATCGCTGCGCAGGCGCAGGCGCACGAAGCTGCCCATGGGCGGCGGCTGGTTGGTGCGCAAGAAAATGCCGCCGAGCGAGATGTTCTCGGCCGGCCACTGCTGCATCTCGGCAGACACGGTGACGACGTCGACAGCGGCGTGGAAGCGGTACCGGGGGTGCTTCTGGACGGCGATGATCGTCATGCTGTGAATGTGCGTTCTGCGGCGCGCAGCGCTGGCGAATTGTTCGCTGCCGGACAGTCGATTGTCTCGCCGTTGACAGAAAAAAACAGCGGCCCCGTCGCCGGAGCCGCTGTCGTCGTCGTCGTTGCCGTTCTCCTCCCAGGGGCGGGGGAGAGGGCGTCAGGCCTGGGCGCCCGGCTGGGTGACAGGGACCTTCATGG
>JANNAY010001302.1:0-6896 GCA_031384945.1 Deltaproteobacteria bacterium | reverse complement strand
TGCTCGAGCTTCGAGAGCTGCTGGCAGTGCTTGCGGATGTCGTCGAGCTTCTTCATGCCGCGCAAGAGCGAGACCGCGGTCTTCGCTTCTTCAGAGGCCGCGGCGATGAGCTCGCCCATCTCTTTGCTGCCCTCGGGCAGGTCGTCCATCGCGTGCACGCGCAGCTGCATGGCCGTGGCGTGGTTGAGGTCGACGACGTCTTCGAGCTGCGTCGCCAACGAGTAGATGTCGCTGCGATCGAGCGGGGTGACGAAGGTGCGGTTGAGGGCGTCGTAGACCTCGTGGATGACGGCGTCGGCCTCGTGCTCGACGTCGCCGAGGGTGGCGACGACCTTGTTGCGCTCTTCGACGTTCTCGGTGGCGCACACCTGGGCCCACCGATTGCCGGACCGGGCCGCGAGGGCAGCACCCTTCTCGAGCAAGTCGAAGAAGTGGTCTTCTCGCGGCAACAGCAGTTTGACGACGCGATCGATCCACATGGCGCACGGCGTTACCAACGGTGCCGACCGTTGGGAAGCAAACACGGTCGTCGTCGGTGACAGGGCGGCAACAAGCGCGAAAAGATCAGGATGCCAGCGCGGCTTCGGCGGCGGCGACGACGTCGGTGACGCTGCGGACGACGGTGTGCGGGCGATTCAACAAGCCACCCAAAGCTGCGGCGTTGTGCCCGCCGATCAGCAACGGCAGCTTCGACAACGGCGAACGCGACAACGCCGGCGGCAGCGTCGTCGTCGCTGTCGCCGACAGCGTCGCCGTCGCCGACAGCACCAGCAGCGCCGGACGCAGACGCCGCACGCTCTCTTCGAGCTCGGCCGCCGGCAGGTCACCGCCGAGGACGACGACGGAGAAGCCAGCGCGCTGCAGCACCAGCGCCGACATCAACAAGCCCACCTCGTGCCGCTCGTCGGGCACGCAGGCACAAAGCGCCTTCGGACCTGGCGACGTCGACGAGGACGCCCCTGGCAACGCGGGCCGCGACCGCAGCGCCGCCTGCACGCGGCTGCTCACCTGCTGCGTCACGAAGTGTTCGACGGCGATCGAGACGAGTCCGCGCTCCCACAGGTCGCCGGTGCGCGAGAGCAGCGGCAGCCACAGCCCCGTCGCGACGTCGATGACGGCGTGCTGCACCAGCGGGGCGTCGAGCAGGGCGGCTGTGCGGTTGTCGTCAAAGGCGACCGCGGCATCGATGATGGCGTCGACGTCGCGGCGAAAATCTGCTGGCGACGACGACGACGACGACGACGACGACGACGACGCCGTCTGCAACACGCCGCCGGCGCCGAGGCGAAAGACGTCAGCCGGACGCCAGCCGCGCTCGACCAGCGCGCGCGCGGCCTTGAGCAGCGCTACGTCGCTGTCGGAGTAGAGGCGTTGCCCGCCTGCCGACCGCTGCGGCGCCGGCAGCGCGTAGCGACGTTCCCACATGCGCACAGTCTCGACGGGCACGTCTGACAAACGCGCGGCGACGCCGATCGAATAGTGGGCGCGCGGCCGGGTCGGTTCGTCAGCTTGGTCGCGCACAGGCTCCTTCAGCGGTGACGACGACGTTTCAGGTGGCGGCGAGGAGGTCAACGTCGGCGCCGAGCCGGGCGCGGGCGCGGTGCAGGCGTGTCTTCACCGCCGACGCCGACAGACCCGTGATCGCGCCGACCTCTTCGGTCGAGACGTCTTCGCCGAGCCGCAGCCGCACGATCTCTTGATCGAGGGGCGAGAGCCTCGAGAGCGCCTTGTCGAGCAGCGCCTGTTTTGTCTGCCGATCGGGATCCAACGCCGGCGCCGTGCCGTCGTCGCGGTGGCCGTGCACGACGCCCTCTTTGACGTCGTCAGGCAAGGCGTCAAGGCTGGCGGCGCCCTTGCGACGCCGCGTGCGCAGGCGCATCAGCGCGGCGTTGACGGTCACGCGGTAGGCCCACGTCGATGGCAGCGCCGCGCCGCGAAACTGCTCGTGGTGCACAAGGATCGAGACGAACGCGTCTTGCACGACGTCTTGCGCCTCTGTCGTCGACGCCGTCATGCGGTACGCCAGCGCCAACAGGCGATCGCGGTTCTGCTCGAACAGCCGGGCAAAGGCCTGGGGGTCGCCGTTCTTCAGCTCTTCGGCCGTCACCACCTGCGCGGCCTGGTGCGCGGGCTGATTCGTTGGCTGATTCTCTCGGTTCGGGCTCGCCACTGTCGCCTCCTGCTGCGGCTGAACATTGTTGTCCAGCTTTTGTCTGGCATATCTGGACACCGCTTACGCCGCAAGCGCTGGAGCTGTGACCCGTCGCGGATCCGCTAGCGTGTGTCGACGTCATGGGACCGCAGCGACTCACCATCGATCTCGACGGGGCCTGGTGCTACCGCGCCATCCACGGCGTCGACCGCGTCGACCGCGGCCCTGGCGACGTCGACGACCCGGTGCTGCTGCAGGGGCTTCCGCGCTTTCTCGACCTGTGCGCACAGCTCGGCGCACCGGCGACGCTGTTCGTCGTCGGCCGCGACCTCGACGACAGCGCCCGCTACGCCGATCTGGTCGCCGCCGCGGTCAAAGAGGGCCACGACGTCGAATCCCACTCCTACGGCCACGCCTACGACTTGAGCCGGCGCAGCGACGACGACATCCGCGTCGACCTTGACCGCTCCATCGCCGCCATCGCTCGCGTGACGGGACGCCCGCCGCAGGGGTTTCGCGCCCCCGGCTACAACCTGTCGCCGGCCCTGCTCGACGGCGTCCAGGCGGCGGGCCTGCAGTGGTCGTCGTCGGTGCTGCCGTCGCCGGCCTACTTCGCCGCCCGCGCCGCCGTCATCGCCAAGACCGCCCTCTTCGGGCGCCGCTCGGCCTCGCTCTTCGGCAACGCCCGCGACTTCGCGCCCCGCCGCAGCGGCCGTCAACGTCGTCACGACAACGGACTGCGCGAGTTTCCCATGAGCGCGCCGCTCGGGATTCCGCTGACGGGCACGATGCTCGCGCTCGCCAACGACGCGTTCGCCGAATTCGTCGTCGACCGCGCCTGCGACACCCACGGCACCCCCGACGACGACCACGGCCTGATCGACAACGGCCCGATGCTCGAGCTGCACGCCGCAGACTTCGTCGATGGCGACCTCTTGCCCGACGGCCAACCGGACCGCCGGGTGCGGCTCGCCGACAAGCTGCGGCGCATCGAGCGCGCGGCGCGCCGCGTCGTCCGCTTCGCACCTGCGATGCGTTGACGGAGCTGTCGACGGGTGCCTAACCCGCGCGTCTCCTCACCGAGGTCAGACATCATGTCCGCCACCGCCGACACCGCCGCCGCCACGAAGCCCGCCCCCGCGCCCACCGACTGGGACGCCATCCGCAACAACCAGCGCGCGCGCCTGCAAAAGGTCAGCGAAGGCGCGTTCGCCGGCGGCGGCAAAGAGCGCATCGAGAAGCAGCACAAGCAGGGCAAGCTCACGGCCCGTGAGCGCATCGACATCCTCGTCGACCCCGGCAGCTTCGTTGAGATCGATCGCCTGCGCGTGCACCGCTCGCTCGACTTCGGCATGGAGAAGAGCCACCCGCCCGGCGACGGCATGATCACCGGATACGGCCAAGTCGACGGTCGCCACGTCTTTCTGTATGCACAAGACTTCACGGTCCTCGGCGGATCGATGTCTGAAGTTGCCGCCCAGAAGGTGTGCAAAATCTACTCACAGGCCATGAAGGTCGGCGCGCCTGTCATTGGCTTGTGCGACTCCGGCGGCGCCCGCATCCAAGAAGGCGTCGCTTCACTCGCCGGCTACGCCGACATCTTCTGCGCCAACACGCTCGCCTCGGGCGTCATCCCGCAGCTCTCGGTCATCATGGGACCGTGCGCCGGTGGCGCTGTTTACTCACCTGCTTTGACCGACTTTGTCTGCATGGTGAAAGACACCAGCTACATGTTTCTCACCGGACCTGATGTTATTAAACAGGTCACGCACGAAGACGTCACGATGGAGCAGCTGGGCGGCGCGATGACGCACTCGGCGAAGTCCGGCGTCGCCCACTTCGCCGTCGACGACGACACCCGCGCCATCGCCACGGTGCGCGAGCTCTTGAGCTACCTGCCCAGCAACAACAGCGAAGAGCCGCCGCAGCGCGCGCTCAACGACGATCCCGAGCGCAAAGACGAAGCGCTCAAGACGATCATCCCGGCCAACCCCAACAAGCCCTACGACGTCAAAGACGTCATCAAGGCCATCGTCGACGACCGCCACTTCTTCGAGGTGCAGCCGCACTTCGCTGGCAACATGTGCATCGGCTTCGCCCGCTTGATGGGTCAGAGCGTCGGCATCGTCGCCAACCAGCCGCAGGTCATGGCCGGCGCCATCGACATCGACGCCTCCGACAAAGCCGCCCGCTTCGTCCGCTTCTGCGACAGCTTCAACATCCCGTTGATCACGCTCGTCGACGTGCCGGGCTTCTTGCCGGGCACGCAGCAAGAGCTCGGTGGTGTCATCCGCCACGGCGCCAAGCTGCTCTACGCCTACGCCGAAGCCACCGTGCCGAAGATGACCGTCATCCTGCGCAAGGCCTACGGCGGCGCCTACTGCGTGATGGCGCCGAAGCACCTGCGCACCGACGCCAACTTCGCGCTGCCCACCGCCGAGATCGCCGTCATGGGCGCGGCCGGCGCTGTCGCCATCGTCATGCGCGAAGAGCTCAACAAGGCCAGCGACAAGGCCTCGAAGCTCAAAGAGCTGACCGCTGACTACGCCGACAAATTCCAGAACCCCTACAAGGCGGCCGAGCTCGGCTACATCGACGAGGTCATCCTCCCCGAAGAGATGCGCCCGCGGCTGTGCCAGTCGTTGACGTTGCTCCGCAACAAGCGTGACGAGCTGCCGCCGAAGAAGCACGGCAACATCCCGCTCTGAGCGCGGGCTTTTGCCGCGTCTGAGGCGTCCTTGCCGCACGCGTGACCTTCGGCGCGTTGGCGGCATCACAAGTCGCATGAGCGTGCAAGCGATATTTGATGACCTTCTCGGCAGCCGTGACGACGTTCTCGGTGCCGTGGTGGTGGCCGACAACGGCCAAGCCATCACGACCCGGGGCATCAACGGCATGGCGGCGGCAGCGACGGCCCTGGTGGCGCCGCTGCGAGACATGTTGGAGCGGGCGAGCGCTGAGCTTGCTGGCGGGCGCTTTCACTGCACGCTCGTTGAGTCCGACACGAGCAAGTTGGCGCTCGCCGACATCGATGGGCTGCGAACGGTCGTCCTCGTGGGCAGCGCTGACGTCGCGCCGGGGCTGCTGCGTCACGATGCCTTGTCGTTCGCCGCGGCCTTGCGCGCGGGTGGCGTCTGATGGTCACCGCCGCGTTGACGGGCATTTTTGGTGCGCTTCTTGGCGTCGTGCTCGGTCTGCTCGTCAAGAGACGACCGGCGCCCGTCGTCGACGATGGCAGGTCTCGTGAGCTGCAGGCCACGACGGCGCGCCGGCTGGCAGAAGGCCGCGCCGACAAGCTGCAGGTGCAGGTCGACCGTTTGCGCGCCGCGTGTTTGTTGCCCGCACAAGACAGCGTCGCCACCGCCGTGTCGAAGCCGCCGGCCGACGCCGCAGCCCGCCTCGTGCGGCTGATGGGCGGCGTGACCGGCGCGGTGGTCGCCAGTGCCGACGGCCTGTCGCTGTCGGCGAAAGAGACGCCCTTTGAGCGCTCGTTGGCAGCCGCGGTGTCGCCGTTGACGCTGCTCTCGGCCCTGGCACCGCACATCGGCACGGTCGGCGAGGTGGTGTTTTTGCTGCGCTCGGGATGCGGCGTGCGCGCGCGTGTGCTGGGCGATGGCCAGATGCTGGTGATTGCCGCGACCGGGGGCCTGCCGTCGCCGCTGCTGACGCGCGCTGCGTTCGCCGAACTGAATGTCGCTGCGCCGGCGAAGTCCGCGTTGACGCCGCTGGCTGGCAACTTCGAGCTGGGGGCGGCGACGCGCATCAAAGAGCTCGCCATGCGAGCGGGCTTTCCGTCGCTCGCGCTTCTGTCTGGCGACAGCAACGAGGTTGCCGTCAGCGCGGCAGGCCTCTCTCAAGAGAGTTTGCGCGATGTGCGCAAGACGCTGCAGCGGTGCACGTTGCAGCTGTCGTCGGTGTTCGCCAGCCCGGTCGCGCGGCTCGAGATCGCAGCCGATCAGCGGCTTTCGATCGTCGCCAGCGAACATGGATGGTGGATGGCGCTGCATCCGTCGCTGGCCCTTGACGACATGACCGTGAGGCGCCTCGACGGGGCACATCGCATTTCTTTGCAGACGAAGGTGGCTTGATGATCAACAGCGCTGCCGACGACGACGACCTGCGCGTGCAGATTCTCCGTCGCGAAATTTCCGCTCAGCAAGAGACCATTCGCGAGCTGCAGCTCCGCATCCTGCAGCTCGAGCGCGCCGTGGGCACCGAGTTGATGCCTGCTCCGTCGTTGATGCCTGCTCCGTCGTTGATGCCGTCGCCCGTCAAGATGCCGGCCGCCACGCTGCGGCCGACAGAGGTCGCGACGTTTCTGGCGCCCGTTTCAGTGATGCCCACCGCCGCCGAACAAGACGGCATCGACTTCGGCGCCGTCGCTCGCTTGAGCGACGAAGCGATCGACGGCCTGCCCTTTGGCCTGCTGACGCTCGACAGCGCCGGCCGCGTGATCGCCTACAACGACACTGAATCGCGCATGAGCGGTTTGCCCCGAGACAGAGTTGTGGGCCGTGACTTCTTCAACGAGGTCGCGCCGTGCACGCGGGTGCGCGAGTTTCAGGGCCGCTTTTTGGAGCTCGTGCAGAATCCGTCGGTCCTGCGCGTGCAGTCCTTCGACTTTGTCTTTCGCTTCGCCCACAGCGAACAGCAGGTCTCGATCGTGATCGTGCCCGCGCGAACCCGCGGTCAGTTTCGCGTCGCGATGACCCGGCGCTCGATCGTCGCCCGCACGTGAGCCGTC
>JANNAY010001297.1:0-2561 GCA_031384945.1 Deltaproteobacteria bacterium | reverse complement strand
GCCCTCGGCGTCGACGCCGCCGTCATCGACGCCAAAGGCGCTGTCAGCGAAGAAACCGTCATCGCCATGGCCAAAGGCGCCCGCGCCAGACTCGGCGCCGACGTCGCCGTCGCCACCACCGGCATCGCCGGACCCGGCGGCGGCAGCGCAGAAAAACCCGTCGGCACCGTGTGGTTCGCGGTGTCGACGCCTGTGACCACCATCGCTGTGCACAAGCGCCTGCCCGACTTCGGACGCGATCGCGTGCGCGACATGGCCGCCGCGACCGCGCTGCGCATTTTGCTCGATACGTTGGAAGGTGAAGCATGAAGATGTTGGTCGACACGCTGTTCAAGAATGTGACGCTCGATCGCTTCATCGACGTCTACTTCTCAGAAGACTTCAACAACCGCGTCGCCAAGATCTCGGGCCTCAAGCGCCGCGACCTCGTCGAAGAGAAGCTCGCTGCTGACGGCTCGCGCGACCGCCGCGTGCGGATGGAGCCGAACGTGACCCTGCCCGGTCCCATCCAGAAACTCGTTGGCAATGAGCCCATCACCTACGATGAAGTGAGTCACTTCGATGCGACGAAAAAGACCGTCACCTACCGCATCGACTCGAAGGCGAACGACCGCATCAAGGTGAGCGGCAGCATCAGCTTCGTTCCTGAAGGCAGCGGGGTGCGACGCAAGATCGACGGCGTCATCGAGGTCAAGGTCTTCGGCGTCGGCGGCGTCATCGAGAAGTTCGTCGAGGGTGAGACGCAGAAGGGCTACGCGAAGATCGCGGTCTTTCTGCAGTCGGTGCTCGACGAGAAGCAGGGCAACGCGTGATGACACAGCGAAGGCTCGCAGTTGCCGCATCGGTCGCTTTGTCAGTCGCGCTGTCGGTGGTGGCGACGGCGTGTGCGACGTCTTCGTCGACGACGCCGGCGCAAGAGACGGCGCAAGAGACGGCGCCGTCGGATGCGTTCTCGGGCCTTTGGCGCAACCCGCAAGACCCGCGCATCTACGCCTGGGTCTCGTCGCCGTGGACCTTCTCGACGACGAGCTGGGCCATCGAGGGCGATGATGGCCTGGTCTTGATCGACACGCAGTTCTTGCCCAAAGACGCCGTCGCCTTCGTCGACGCCGTCGAAGCCGCCACCGGCAAGCAGGCAAAGGTCGCCGTCGTGCTGCACGCGAACCCCGACAAGTTCAACGGCACAGCGGCGCTGCAAGCCCGCGGCATCAAGGTGGTGACGTCGTCGCAGGTGAAGGGGTTGATCCCTGACGTGCACAAGAAGCGCAGCGCGGCCTTCGGTGAGCGCTACGCGCCGGACTATCCGAAAGAGACGCCGGCCCCCGAGTCGTGTGGTTCGTCACCGACAACCCTCAGCGACGTAGCAGGCGGGAAGCGCGTGGTCACCCCCGTCGGGAAGGGCGGCAGCGGGGCCCCCGTGGTCGCCTCGGTGGGCGATGGCGCCGGCCGCCACAACTTCGCCGGCGATCTGCTCGCCAACGGCGCACACGCCTGGCTCGAGATCGGTGAGCCCATCGAGTGGCTCAAGCGCCTCGACGAGCTCGCTGCGATGAAACCGGCCTACGTTCACCCTGGCCGCGGATTGTCGAGTGATTCGGCGTTGATCAACGCTGAGCGAAAGTATCTGGGTGACATGATGTTGGCGGTCTCGACCGCCCGCGCCCTCGGCGGCGACGACGACGCCGTCATCGCCGACGCCCGACGCAGGATTCTAGAGATGTACCCTGATTTGCGATTTGCTGTGTTCTTAAACATCGGACTGCCCGCCGAGCTCGCGCGGCAAAAAGCGCAGGCGGCGGCGAACCCATGAGCAACCAGACTGTCAACAGCGGTGGACGTCTCGCGGTCGCGCTCGTGCACGGCCCCGTCATGGATCGCCACGGTGGTGAGCAGACCACTGCGCTCACCAACCTCGACGTGCACGACATCGCGCGCTCGTCGCGCACCTACGACGTCGCCGCTTTCTACATCGTCACGCCCATCGCGGCGCAGATGGAGCAAGCGCGGCACATCGTCGGCTTTTGGGAGGGCGAGCTCGGCCAGAAGAGAAACAAAGACCGCACCGAGGCGATGTCCCGCGTCGTCATCGTCCCCTCTGTCGAAGCCGCGGTCGCCGCTGAAGCGCAGAAGACGACGAAGAGGTCGCTGCTGGTGGCGACGTCGGCGAAGCCGCAAGGGGCGGTGCCGTATGCCGAGATGCGCACGCGCATCGATGGCGGTGACGACGTGCTCTTGCTCTTCGGCACGGGCCATGGTCTCGCTCCATCGGTGCTGGCGGCGTGTGACGTCGTGCTCGCGCCGGTGAACGGCCCCGACGGGTGGAACCATTTGAGCGTGCGTTCGGCCGCAGCGATCATCCTCGATCGCTTGCGCGGCAGCTGACGCAAACCGGCGAAGAACCAGAGCGCGTGGAAAAGATCGCGGGGCTCTTCTTCGCTACCATCAGCGAGTGATCGTCTTCGCCCTCGCCCTCGTCGTCGCCGCTGATCCGTTGATCGACCGCTTCGCCACCGACGAGGGATACGCCCGCGTCGACGTCGTCGCCGGATCCTTCGGCGCCT
>JANNAY010001277.1:0-5382 GCA_031384945.1 Deltaproteobacteria bacterium | reverse complement strand
GCCGTCGATCTTCAGCTCTTTGCCCGACGAGCCCTTGAGGTCCCAGATCACCATGCCGCGCCACAAGAGCGACGACGTCGCGAGCATCTGCATCGACTGTCCGGGCAAGAGCAGCACGCCGCAGCCGCAGACCTTGCCGATGTTGATGTTGGCGCTCGAGTCGACCCGAACGACGACGGGGTTGGGGCAGCTGTCTTCGATCCAATAGTCGTTGTGGCCGAGGCGATCGACGTCGGTCAGGGGCAGCGTCGCGATGTTGCCAGTGTGCGTGTGCGAAACGCCGCCGAAGGTGGTCGACGTGCCCATGTGACACTTGGCGCCGCCCCACCAGCCGTCGCCGTCGACGAGGTCGGTGCTGGTCTTGTTCATGCTGCTCGAGGTGACGGTGGTGGCGATGAGCTCGAGGGCGTCGATGCTGGCGCGCAGCTCTTCGTCGTTGCCGTTGTCACAGAAGGGCACGAGCCGCTGCCCGCCGTCGGCGCGGTTCGGCAGGTTGTTGCGGCAGCCGCTGCCGGCGAGGCTCGGGTTGCTGTTCGAGATGTTGAAGGCGGGGGCCCAGGCGACGCCGTCGTGGGCGTCGGCGCACTCTTCGCGGTAGGCGCTGTTGAGCGCGTAGCTCTTGCGGTCGAGCAGGCCATCGCCATTGCTGTCGAGGTTGCAGCTCTCGATCACCTCGCCACTGCCGTGGTTCGGCACGCGCGCCACGCAGCGGGCATCGCTCGCCGTGGCGACGACGCCGGGCGAGGCGAACAAGTCGGTGCGGTGGGCGCCGTAGGTGACGTCTTTGCCGAAGCCATAGGCGAGACAGTTCTGCTCGCAGGTGCCGAGGGGACCACGGTCGCTCATGTCGAGGCGCGTGATGAGCGAATCGTTGCCGCGCTCGCGCACCGCGCCGCCGAGCTGCACCGTCGTGGTGGTGGCGAAGGCGAAGCGGGCGGCCGAGGCAGAGTTGCCGGCGTCGGTGGCGGTGGCGACGGCGGGGGTGACGGTGTTGAACGCCTTCCACTTGCCGGCGTAGGGGTCGCCGGCGCCGGTGACGGCGTTGTAGGCGCCCGAGAAGATGCCGCCGGCTTTGTCGGGCAAGAGCCCCGGTCCGTAGGCGGCGACGCTCTCGGCATCGAGGTTGATGCAGCTGCTGCGGAAGGGGCGGTCGTCGTTGGTGATGGCGTTGTCGCCGTTGACGTCGGTGGCGATCAAGCAGCCGGGGTGACAGCCGGCGAAGTTGTTGGCGTTGCCGCCGACGTCTTCGATGGGGCGCAGCGCGTTGGTGCCGTTCTGCGTGGCCACGCTGCGCGGCAACACGAGACAGGCGGCGAGGTTCTCGAGCCACTCGAAGCCGCGCGAGCAGGCGACGCCGTTGGGGTTCGCCGCCGACTTGAACGGCGACCCCGTCACTGGATCGAGGCTGGCGCCGCTGCCGGTGCACTGGCGCAGCGTCGACTGGATGAAGCCGTGGGCGCGTCCGCTGTGGTTGACGGCGTTGTTGCTCCAGTCGGGGGCGCCGCTGCCGGCGCTGCCCTTGGCGCAGACCTCGATGGTGTCGTTGATCGACACGTTGCCGCCGCCGTGGTTGTCGCAGGCGTAGAAGCCCTTGCGGGCCTCGTCGTCTTTCTTGCCGCCCCAATTGCTTTGCCCGATGAAGCCGCCGTTGACGTTGGCGACCTGCGCGCTGTTGGGCGCACCAATGTAGGCAATGAGCGGCAAGCCGCGCTGGCGCGTGGTGTCGGCGCCGACGTCGACGTTGCTGCTGTCGTAGACGAGGCCGCCGTCGCCGAGGCCGAGGCCGCGCGGGCCGTTGGTGACGCTGAAGGTGTCGACGATGCGCGGGTCGTTGGCGATGTAGCGGTTGCGCTCCCAAAACGTCAGCGGGCCGATGTTGTCGTCGAGCAGGGTCTGCGTCGCGATCTGCGTGCCGCCGAAGCGGTTGCTCACGCCCGAGGCGAGGGGTCCGCTGCGCAGCGACTGCGTGCCGCGCCACTTGCGTCCTTGCGTGTAGCCCGCGAGCGCCGAGAAGATGGCGGGGCCGCTGGCGCCGTCGTCGCGGGCGAGGCCGTTGATGCGGTTGTGGTCGGCGCTGATCGCCATCGGCACGCCGCCGGCGCCGTCGAGGCGAAAGTTGCCGGTGTAATCGTACGGACCTTCTTGATCGTAGAACGTGATTTGAAAGTCGCTGTCGAAGCAACCGGTGATGCCCGACGGCACCGTCTGCACGAGGTTCAAGCGCAGGTTGGTCTCGAGCACGACAACGCGGCCGGTGACGACGCCGATGGCGCGCACCAGCACGCTGCGCCGCAAGTCGAGCGGATCGACGGCGACGGTGAGGCCGTAGTGGCCGTCGCCAAAGGCCGTCCAGCTGGCGTTGCTCGCGCCTGCGGCGGGCAGCGGTCCAGGAACGCCGACAAAGACGTCGTCTTTGTTGAAGCGATAGACGGTCTTCGATGACGGCGCCCCGACAGAAAAGGCTGTGCCCGAGGTGGCGCATTCGACGGCAGCGTCTTTGCCGAGGCTGCTGTTGAGGTTGGCGAGCATCCACTGCAAGCCGGCGAGGGCGACGCCGTGGGCCTCGGTGCCGCGCTTCTCTTGCGTGCCGGTCAGCGAGGCGTCGCGCCCGATCAGCAGCAGCACGGCGGCGCCCGACAAGATCAACACCGTGATGACGATGACGGCCATCAACGCGTAGCCGCGCTCAGAGCGAGTTCGCATTGGGCAACCCCACATAGAAGAAGCTGCGCCGGTGCAAGCGCAGGTCGTTGGCGACGACGCCGCTGCGGTCGAAGACGCCGTTGACGGCCTCGGCAAAGATCTGCGTGCTGATGCGCGAGCGCAGCACGATGGCCAGCTGCATGCCGACGACGCGGTCGACAGCGGCGACGGCGCGGTTGCCGTTGAGGCGCTCGCCGCTGCAGCTGCCGGTCAATGTGGCGCCGCCGAGAAAGATCGCCGAGGTGTCGGCGGTGCACAGGCGCGGCACGCCCGTCGGCGACGCGCCGCCCGGCAAGCGCGCGATCTCGAAGCGGGCGCCGAAGTCTTCGACGTCGGGCACGAGGGTCTGAAACGTCAGCGCCGCCGACGCCGTCGCCTTTTCTGCGTACGACAGCTCTTTCTTCGTGTCGTCGTGCTTGATGACCACGAGCTTCACGCGCATGACGGTGGCGCGCTTCAGCGAGCGCACGGCGCTGCAGCTAGCGCTGTTGCCGCCGTCGTCGCTGGCGAGGTCGGCGCCGTCTCCGAGGTCGAGGACGAGGCTGCGGACAACGGTGGCGTCGCTGCCGGCGGCGAAGCTCGCGGCGACGCGGCCGACGTTGGCGTGGTTGCCGTTGCTGACGAGCACGAGGTCGTTGATGGCCCAGGCGACGCTGGTGCTGCCCTTGACGTCGAAGGTGATGGTGCCGGTGCCGAGGCTCGCGCAGTCGGTCGGCAGCGGCGTGGTGTTGCGGTCGGCGATCTGCACGGCCTCGATGGTGCCGTCGCGCGGCACCAGCGCCTTCACGGCGTCGGCCGTCGTCGTCGTCGTCGTCGGACACGCGGTCGCCGTCGTCGTCGGCGCCGAGCAGACCTCGAGGGGCAGCATCGTCTTCGACGCCGGGCAGATGCCCGTCGACAGCGCGCAGTGACCGACGCCGAACGAGCCGGTGGTGTTGGTGCCGGCGACGAATTGCGCCACATTCCAGTTGTATGCCGACGAGCTCAGCATGCTCTTGAGGTAGCTCGCCGTCGTCGCTGCGCGCGCGCCCAGCTCGGCTTGCTCTTCATATTTGCGCGTCGCCCGCACCATCGACGACGCCAGCTGCGTGCCGGTGGCGACGATGACGAAGCCGATGACGGCGGCGACCATGACTTCGATCAGCGTGAATGCGCGTGAGGCACCAAAGGTACGGCTCGGCATCAGCGCCTCACGTGGGTGTCGAAGTCGAGCGGCGTCAGCAGCAGCGGCCCACTGAGCACGATGCGCACATGCAGCCCGGGGTGGTTGTCGCCCAGGTCTTCGTTGATGAGCTGGACCGAGCGGCGCATCGCCGTGCCCTGAACGGGGATGTTGCTGGCGCTCAAGAACGGGCACGTGCCGCTGAGGGTGCCGCCGCCGGCGACGTCGAGGGGGCCGCTCGGCGCGGTCAACAGCGCGCAACGCTCGGCGTCGGTGGCGCCGGAGACCGAGGCGGTTTGAAAGAGCCCGACGATGCGCTCGATCTGCGCGTTGGCGTCGGTGGCGGCGATGCCGCGCATGCGCGTGCGCGCGCTCTCGCTGGCCGCGTACGACATCGTTGACAGCAGCGCCGCGGCCATGAGCGACAGCATCACGCCGGCGACCATCGTTTCGATCAACGAGAACGCCCGCGGCTCAGAGCTCATGCGTGGCCACCGACGTCGTCGAGGATTGCGTGCGCACATCGCCGCCGACCGAGACGAGCACCTCTTGCGAGCCCGGGATGATCGGGTGGTCGAAACGAAAGACGGCGGCGGCGGCGGGGAAGCCGTCGGCGTTCCACACCGCTGCGTTGCCGTCGGCGTCGGCGCCGGGGACGTCGACCCTGACGTCGTGGAAGTCGGTGGCGAACGAGACGCTGCCTGGCTCGACGACGTACGGCGCGCCGGTGACGCAGGCGGCCTCACCGAAGCGCTGGGGGCACGACACGATCTCGAGCCGGTGCGCCGTCGCGTTCGCCCGCAAGGCGACGCGACGATGGCCGGCCACAGCGGTGCTGCGAGCCCGCTTCATCAGCTGTGCGACGGTGCGCGCGCTGCGCGTCTCGGCGGTCGCGGCCAGCGTGTTGCTCAGCCCCGTCACCGCCAGCGACGTCAGCACACCGGCGATGGCGACAACGGCCATCGTCTCGACCAAGGTGAATCCTCTGACGGCCCTGGCTCTCATGAATCGAGATACGCGACCTTCAGGCAGCAGCGATCCCGATCACAAAAAGAAGCGGTAGCCGACGACGACGCCTGCGGCGGTGGCGCTGGTGGCGCGCAACACGAAGCGGTCAGCGGGGACGTAGCCGAGGTCGATGTCGACGCTGATGGCGCCGGGGCCGACGAAGAGGTCGGCGCCGACGCTGCCGACGATACCGAGGTCGACGGCGTCTTCGGTGGCGGTGGCGAAGGCGGCGTCGCCGGCGTCGCCGTCGACGACGGTGCGCGAGAAGACGGTCTGCAGCCCGACGCCGACGGTGGGGCGCAGCCACGCGATGGGCACGGGGATGCGGTAGAGGGCGCCTGTCGTCAGCGTCCATTGGTGCAGCGTGAGCGCGTAGTGAAAGCTGCCGTCGGCGAGCCGCTCGTCGCCGGCGTCGACGGTCTGCTCGGTCGACGGCGCGGCGTAGCTGCCGCGGGCGAAGACCTCGACGTCGCGGTTCAGCGGATCGGGCAGCGGCAGCAGGTAGCCCA
>JANNAY010001196.1:0-3369 GCA_031384945.1 Deltaproteobacteria bacterium | reverse complement strand
CGACGACGACGGCGCGGGCGGGCGACGCGCTGCTCTTCTCATCGTTGCGGTTGCACCGCATCAACGGCTTCGGCGGCGACCGCCCCCGCGTCTCGATCACCTGCCACGCCGTCGAGGTCGACGACGACGTGTGGGACTGCTGGTTCTAGAAACGAAAAGGCGGCCACGAGGGCCGCCGTTTTCATCCATGAATCGAAGAGCGAGCGCTCAGCGACCGCCGCCGCCGAGCAGGGCGTTGAGCATCTGCGCCTGACGCTGGGCGAACATCTCGGTGAGGTTGCCGATGCCAGGCTGGGGAACGGCGCTCGCACCGCCGAGGCGCGACATCAAGCCCTGGGCGAGCTGGGCGAGCTGTCCGAGCCCGGGGATGTTCTGCAGCAGGCCGCCGAGCAGGCCGAGGGGGCCGCCGGCCTGCGAGATCATCGGGCCGATCTTGCCGAGAAAGCCGGTGACGGCGTTCATGATGCCGGAGAGCGGGTTTTTGCCGCCGAGCAGGCCGCCGAGGATCTTGCCGATGCCGCCGCCGAGACCGCCGCCCATGATGGACGAGAGGCCTGTCTTGAGGCCGGCCTTGAGCATGTCGCCGAGACCGCCGCTGAGAGCCTTGCCAACGCCGCCGACGATCTTGCTGAAAAACGACATGGAACCGACCTCCGTGAGATGACTTGCGAAGAGAGTTTCGCGCGATTGACCGATGGGTTGTCCCCTCTCGGTCAGGTGCCTGATGCGCGCCGCACCTACATGCGGATCGGCGCGTTCGGCCGCCGGGTCAGGTGCCGTCTTTCTTGCCGAGGCCGCGCTTGGCGACGACGGGCGGGGCAGGGCGCAGGCCCGAGGTCTCGGCCTTCGGCGCCTCTTTCTTCGACTGTCCGCCGGCGGCGGTGATGGCGGATTTTTCTTCGTCGTCAAAGCCGGCGAACTGCGTCTTGTTGTGCGCCGGACCGACGTCGATCTCGCCAGACTCGAGCTTGCGCGCGAACGCCATCGTTTCTTGTGGCGATGGCACGCCAGCGGCGCGCTCTTGCTCGGGCGTGAGCAGGGTGAGCTGCGGGTCGGCGTTGGGGTTGCGCATGTAGAAGAGCACGCGGGCGGCGTAGTCGCCCGCGTCGATGCCAAGGCTGTCGGCGATCACGTGGGTCTCTTTGTCCTCGAGGATGCGGGCGATCAGCTCTTCGTCACTGGGCATGTGCGCAGACTGCCCGGCAGCTCATTCGAAGCGCAACAAGCGGCCGAGCGCGGCGCGGTCTGCTTCTTTGTCTTTGACGACTTTGAGCACTTTGCCGTCTCTGGCGACGACGCCGCGTTCGACGACGAGGGCGACGGCGTTTTCGACGACGGCTTTGCTGGCGGCTTCGACGCTCTTGACGTCGCCGGCCAGGACGGCGGCTTTGACGGCCTCGAGCAGCGTGTTGATCGCTTGCTTGTCGTCGAGGCCGTCGACGCGGGCGACGTTGGCGACGACGACGCTGTAGCAGTCGATGAACCCCTGGATCAGGTTCTGGGCGAAGCGCCACGCGGCCTTCGGCAACGGCTGATCGGGCACGGTGACCTGGTCGCCCAGCGATCGAGAGGTGACGTCGACGAAGCCGGAGTTGTGGGCGTTGGCGAGGGCTTCTTCGAAGAGCGTGTCGAAGGGCACGCCGGGCTTGAAGATGAACTCGAGCTTCAACGCACGCGACAGCTCGCGGGCTTTGTCTTTGACCAAGCGACGTTCGATGGGCGCGCCCGGCACCGCGCCGGCAGCACGCAGGGCCGACGCGATGATGCACTCGGGCACGGCGTGGTGCAGCAGGTGGTTCTTGTGCACGTCGACGACGAGCCAGGCGGCGTCGTCGACGCGGTAGATGGCGCGGTTGTCGGCGTTGGTGCAGTGCACGAGGCCGTCGGCGACGAGCTTGGCCAGGGCGTTTTTCAAGAGGGTGTCGTCGACGACGAGCCCGGTCTCGAAGCGGGCGGCCGGCTTGCGTTGCAGGTGCACCTCGAGTCCGCGCACGCCTTGCAAGAGCTGCGCTTCGTCGACGCCCTTGCGGCGGTAGCCGATGAGCGCCGCGCACACCAACGACATCGCCGTGATGACGCCGGCCTGGTTGATGCCGTAGGCGATGCGGTGGCCGAGGGCGGCGATGGCGGCGCGGACCTTGTCGTCGTCGACGTCAACGCCCCCGCCTTCGAGGGTGCGGGTGATGCCGCGGCTCGCCATGTGATCTTTGAGTGAGATGGCTTCGTCGAAGGTGACGAAGACCTTGCCGTAGCGTCCGCCGAGCACCTTGGTCGCGCTGACGAGGCCAGCGGCGCTCTCTTTGGTCTTGGCCGCGCCGCCGAGCTCTTTCGTGTAGCTGTTCTGCTCGACGATCTTTTCGTAGGCGATGTGGGCAGGCACGAAGACCGCGTCGTCTTCGCGGCTCTCGAGCCATCCCTCGACGAGCATCGACAGCAGGCCGAGCTTCGGGGGCAGCGTCTTGCCGGTGCGCGAGCGGCCGCCTTCGATAAAAAATTCTTGTGTGAAGCCTTCTTTGAACAGCCGTCTGACGTAGGCGCGAAAGACGGCGCCGTACAAGACGTCGCCTTTGAACGAGCGGCGCAAAAAGTACGCGCCACCTCGACGAAGAATGGTACCGAGCGGAAAAAACGACAGGTTTTCACCGGCGGCGATGTGGGGTGGCAGCATCCCGTGCTGCATCATGACTTGCGACATCACCAGATAGTCAATGTGCGAGCGGTGCGAGGGCACCAGCACCAGCGGGCCCTTGCGCGCGGCGGCGCGCACGCGATCGATCTCGCGCTCGTCGACGACGATGGCGTCGTAGATGCGGGCCCAGATCGCGCGCAAGACGAAGTCGAGAAAGCGGGTGACGTCGACGTCGAAGCGGGCGGCGATCTCGTCGTGGATCTTCTCTGCCTTCTTCTCCAACGACGCCCGCGGCGCCTTTGTCGACGTCTGCAGCGTCGTGATGGTCTCTTGCAGCTTCGGGTCTTTGAGCACGTCGTCGCGCAGGCGCTGCGGGCTCTTGAGCGCCGGTCCGTGGGCGACGCGCTCGACGCGGGCGAGGTGGTGCAAGATCGTCCAACGCACTTTTTTGGCGATGACGTCGTCGTTGACGCCGGCGTTGTCTCTCAGCACCTGCTGCAGGTCGACGGCGTCGCTCATCTCGACGCGGGCTGTGTCGCCGGCGGCCAAGAGGCGTCCAGCTGCGCGCAGCAGGCCGGGCTCTTCGACGCTGCCGAGGATGGCGTCGATGGCGGTCGGCTCGAAGTGTCCGGGCCGTTGGCGCAGCGCGAGAAACACCGGCACCAAAAAGATCGGGCGGTCGCTGTCGCGCTGCACGCGGGCCAGCACTTCGACGAAGCGCGCCCGCATCGTTGTCGACG
>JANNAY010001194.1:0-2871 GCA_031384945.1 Deltaproteobacteria bacterium | reverse complement strand
CGTCGACAACGCCTGCGTCGACGTCGCTGCGCCGCTGTCGATCACCTTGGCGAGGGCGGTCAGGTACTGGTCGCGGGCTGGTCCGTTCACGGTGGTCATGGGCGCGAGACTACACGCGGACGGTCGATTGCCGGAGGACTGGATGGCGCCGATTCCCGCACAGCGTGATCGCGCGCGCTGTCTCAGAAACAGGCGCGCGCCTCGTCAGCGCGCCAATGTCGGCCCATGCGACGTCTTCTTTTGCTGCTGCCGTTGTTGTTGCCCTGCGCTGCGCGCGCCGACGCGGCGCACCCCACGAAGGTCGCGATCATGCGGACCATCGTCGAGGGCGATGGCGCTGCGTCGTTGGCGGCCGTCGGACCGCAGGTGTCGTCGCGCGTCGCCGACCTCGTCAAGAAGCGCACCGGCGCCGAGGTCATCTCGGCCGAAGAGATCGACACGCTGTTGAGCCACGAGCGCGACAAACAGATCGCCGGCTGCGCCGAGCAATCGTGCCTCGCCGACGTCGCCGACGCTCTCGGCGCTGACGTCGTCGTCCAGGCCCGCGTCGGCAAGATCGACGGCGGCTACGCGGTCTCGCTCTCGGCCATCGACGCGCAGAAAGCGGCGACCTTCGCGCGCGTCGATGAGCGGTGGGGCGGCGAGCCGCTGCTGCTGCTCGACGTCATCGCGCCCGCCGTCGACAAGCTCTTTCCCAATTTGGGGCCGAAGCCCGAGGGCGCCCTCGTGCTCGACGGAATTAAAGACGGCAGCAAGATCCTCATCGATGACGTCGTCAAAGGCACCGCCCCTGCGGGGCAGCTCGCGGTCGCTTCGGGCCCGCACCGCTTGCTCGTGACCCACGAAGCGAGCGAGCCCTTCAACGCCTGGATCATCGTGCCGACGTCGCAGCCGGGGGCGCCGCTGACGACGACGACGGTGGCGCAGGTCGCCCTGCCCGAGGCGCCGTTTTACGCGACGTGGTGGTTCTGGACGGGCGTCGGTGGCGCCGTCGTCGTCGCTGCGGGTGCTGGCACAGGCGCGTTCTTGTTGTTGAACGATGGCGGTGGCGCTGGCGCTGGCAAGACCGGCGTCCTCGTCTCGACCAACGGCGACCAGGTGTTGGGAGGCCAGCGATGAACGGCTCTTTGGCGTCATGGCGCTCCGGCCGCGACCAGCCTTCTCGCCGTCGAGCGGTGTGGCCGGCCACTTTGTTGTTGGCCTGCGGCCGGCTTGCTGGTCGCTTCGGCGTCCTCGCCGTCGTCGTCATCGCCGCTGCGTGTGAGCGCGCGCCCGTGATGCAAGTGCAAGCACCATCGAGGATCCAACGCGCGCTGAGCGTGGTCTCTGACCTCGAATGCGGCGCCGTCCTCGTCGACCCGTCTGGAAAGGGAGCAGGCGGCGGCCGCGCCGACAGCGTCGCCCTCGACCGCGGCGACGACGGCGTCAGCTTCTCTGGCTTTCTCGCCGCCGACCCGGGCAGCTACACCCTCGAGCTGACGTTCACCGGCGTCGTCACCGGCGGCGACGACGTGCGCCACTTTCTCGGACGCCTGACGTCAGACACCTTCACCGTCGTCGACGGCAGCTCAAGCACACCTGACTTCTCAGGAGTCGTCGACACCATCGGCGCCGACAACGAAGGCGACGAAGACGACGACGGCCTCGGCTTCCTCGACGAGGTCGTCGTCGGCTCCAACGTCGACGACGCCGACTCTGACGACGACGGCGTTGTCGACGGCGCCGACTGCGCCCCCGTCAGCGCCGGCGACAGCTTCGTCATCGCCAGCGGCGGCTCCATCGACGACTGCGACGGCGACGGCTTCGTCAAAGTCGACGCCACCTTCGCCGACCGCGGCGACGACTGCGCCGACGAAGACCCCGCCGTCCACCCCGGCGTCGACGACGACTGCGGCACGCTGCTCGATCAGGACTGCGATCCGTCGAGCTGCCCCGTCAACGACAGCGAAGGGCCGACCATCGCCATCGACGCGCCCCTCGCCGACCAGACGCGGGGCTGCGGGCTGCGGGTGACGGCGACGGTGAGCGATCCGTCTGATGTGACGTCGGTGTTCGCCGAGTTCGTCGACGATCCCTTTCCCACCGCGCAGCGGCAGCTCGGCCTCTTGCAGCAAGACGACGGCGACGTCTGGATGTCGTCCGAGATCAGCGCCATCGCGGGCGGCGGCTTCAGAGACGGCGGACACGAGCTCGAAGTCCGCGCCACCGACGGCGCCGGCAACCAGAGCAGCGTCGGCGTGTCGTTCGAGCTCGACACAGCGCTTCCCACGTCGACGATCGCTGGGCCGGCGACCATCAGTGAGACACAGGCGACGCTGACGTTCGCGGCGACGGCGCCGTCGGCCATCACGCGCTTCACAGTGTTCGCAGCGCCCGCGTCGACGACCTCGACGACGACGTTCGACCTGACGCAAGCGCGCCTGCTGCGCGAATTCGGCGCCGCTGGCGGCTCCATCGACGTCGACGCCGCCGACTTCGACGACCGCAGCGCCGTCTACGCCGTCGTCGAAGACGCCGACGGCCGCGTGCTCTCACCGTTCATCAGCAGCAGCGCCAGCGTCTCCGGCGGCGGCTTCTTCGTGCTCGCCTGCGACGGCACCTTCGACAAGATCGCCCCCGCTGTCGTCGTCGAACCGGCCCCCGACGCCGGCGACCTCGTGACGATGACGGGCAAGCTGCAAGACGCCATCACCCGCGCCCAGGCCATCGATCCGCAGGCGCGCCTCGCCGCCGTCTTCGGCCTCGGCGCCGACGAGAACGGCGCCGTCGACCTCGAGGACGGCGCCAACTTCAGCTACCGGTGGGAGTATCGGTTTTTGCGCGCCGACAGCTCGGGCATCACCGTGCGTTGGTTGACGCCGGCCTTTGGCG
>JANNAY010001137.1:0-6250 GCA_031384945.1 Deltaproteobacteria bacterium | reverse complement strand
GCCCTCGTTGGCGTCAGAGAGCGCGCGGCAGATGTCGCCCGTGCCGGCGTCGTTGTCGCGGCAGCGGAGGTTGGCGCCGCAGTCGGCGTCGAAGCTGCAGCTCTGGTTCTCGTTGCGGCGGGCGGCGCAGGTGCCGACGTCGTCATTGCAGAAGAGGCCGGGGCCGCATTCGACGTCGTCGGCGCAGACAGCGTTGCCGCTCAAGCGGCTGACGCAGATGGTGTCGCTGGCGTCGGCGTCGAAGGCGCAGTGGTGGGTGGCGTCGCATGGATCGCGATCGGTGCTGTTGGTGCACGGCTCGTCCGCGTCGAGGGGCGGCGAGCAGACGAAGTTGAACGCGGCGTTTTGCAGGCAGCGCAGCGCAGCGTCGCAGACGTCGACGCCGAAAGAGTCGCAGTCGTCGCCAGCGCCGAGCGGCGGCTGGCAGGTGTCACGAAATTGCTGCGGATCGTTTCTGCACAAGAGCCCGCTCAAGCAGCGCTCGCCGCTGTCGCAGGGGTCGTTCACTTGTCCGGCGAAGCAGCGGTTGGTGGCGCCGTCGAAGCGGCAGTCGAGCCCGGGCTCGCACTGGGCCACGCCGCCGGGGCAAGCCTCGCCCTGCGCTGACGTCGTCGAGCACACCTGGCGAAACGACACGGGATCGGTCGCGCACAAGAGGCCCGGCACGCACTCGTCGTTGCTGTTGCACTGCACGCCGAGGCCGCCGGGCACCTGACAGACCTGCGCGAACGAGGCGTTCTGCAGACAGCGAAGTCCGGCGAGGCAGTCGATGTCTTGCGAGCAGGCGCCGCCCTCTTGCGCGGGCGCCGTGCAGACCTGGTTGAAGTTTTCGTCGAAGCCGCAGCGCAGGTCGCCTTCGCAGTCGTCGTCGACGCTGCAGCGGCCGCCGGCGGCGTTGGGCGGCGCGCAGGCCGTCTCGAAGGTCTCGGGGTTCTGCAAGCAGCGCAGCCCTTCGTTGCAGGCGTTGCCGGGCAGGCACGGTTCGCCGTTGTCGCCTTGTCCTTTGCAGGTGCCTTCGAGGGTGACGACGATGACGCCGCCTTCGACGTCTTGCTCGACGATGCATTCGCTGCCGTTCTCTTTGCATTCGGCGTCGCTGAAGCAGGCGTCGCCGTCTTTGACCTCGCCGCTGACGAGGTCGTCGCAGTCGTCGTCGTCGTCGAAGTTGAAGAAGCCGCCAGCGTCGCACTCAGCGGCGGCGTCTTTGAATTTCTGCACGCAGTCGTTGGCGCGGTCGCTGTCGAACGAGAGCCGTCCCTGGGCGATGGCCTCGTCTTGCCCTTGCGAGCTCGCCTCGCAGCGGCGGGTGAAGACGTCGACGCAGCCGCCTTCGTCGCTGTAGGGGCCGATGGCGAGGTTGGTGTTGCCGAACAGCTGCTGCCGCTCGACGGCGGTGCAGCATTGGAACTGCAGCTGACAGCTGGCCCTGGCGGCGTCGATGCAGAAGCCCTGCGTGCTGGGTGGGCACGCCGTTGTCGTCGACACGGCCACGAGCACGAGGCCGAGGAGCGCGCCGTGGCGCGGTGAAGCTGTCGTCATGTCATTCCTCATCGTCGAGCCCGTCGCAGATCTCGAACTTCACGTTGTCGAAGGGGTTCGGCGCATCGCCGCCGCCGCCCTCGAAGCACTCGCCCTCGGCGGTGACCTCGTTGGGGCCCGGCGTGACCACGCATGCGTTGCTCTTGCACTCGTAGCTGGCGAAGCAGGTGTCATCGTCGTCGACGTCGCCGTCGATGGCGCCGTCGCACGCGTCGCCGAGCACGCCGGGCTGTCCGTCGCTCAACATCTGCAAGAGGTAGGTGCCCTGGGCGTCGAAGAAGTCGCCGGCGTCGCAGTCGGCGACGGCTTCGCTGAGGTCGTCGAGGCAGTCGCCCGCTTCGTCGACGTCGAATTCGATGCGCTCTTCGACGAGGGACTCGTCTTGTTGCGCCGCCGCTGCGCGACACACGCCGGCGATCACGTCGGTGCACTCGCCCTCGGTCGACGGCGCCGCGCGAGAGGTGGCGGCGGTGCGCAGCAAGCCGAGCGGGCTGTCTGTGCGCTCGATGGCGGTGCAACAACGGAATTGCAGTTCACAATAAAGACGCGCCTGCTCGACGCAGAAGTCGACCGGCTTGACCGGTGGAAACAGCTGGTAGCAGCCGCCGCCGAAGCCCATGACCACGGTGCAGCCGACGATGACGACGACGAATGCGGCGCTGCGGGTTCTCACGCCGGGACGCTACCATGCGTGCCGCTGGCCTTCCTGTTTCCGGACAACAGCAAATCGTCGGGGATGTGGTGATTCACCGTGCAGGCGGTCCGCCGCACCGCGTCTTGCTCACGGGTCTGTCGAGCAGCTTCCGCCAGCGTCTTCGATCTCGGGCCGCGTCGACGACAACCACCCCTTGCGCAAGAGACATTGGCAGGGGGCTCTGCGGTTTGTGTCGTCGACGTCGACGTGGGCACCGCCGTCCTCAAAAAAAGAAGGCCCCGCAGTGGCGGGGCCTCCCTCGAGAACGTGCTGACAACCAGGAAGTCAGACGTTCCGGAGCTCTTCTTCGGCCGTCTCGCGGATGCCATTGGCGGCATCTTTGAGGCTCTCGGCCTTGGTGCTGAGACGGCCCTTGATGTTGCTGGCCGTCGTCGAGGCCTTGCTCTTCAGCTGGCCAGCGCCGTCGGAGATCGCCGAGCGGAGCTCGGGACCCGACTTGGGGGTGGTGAGGGCGACGACGGCGGCGCCGAGGACGACGCCGGCGGCGATGAGGCCGGCGGTGCGCAGCACATCAGACTGCGTGCTGCGGGCGGGGATGTAGCCAAGCTGACGAAACAAGAAGTCGGGGCTGGGGGCGTTCATGGGGTCTCTCCGTTGAAGTTCGACGTGTCGGAAGAAAGGGCGTCTGCCGACGACGTCGCGCGTCGGGAGTCCCTGGTTGAGTCGGAGTCGGGTGAGGTGGTGGCCTGCGTGGCGATGGCGCCGAGCGTCTTCATCGCCGCGTCGAGAAAGAAGGCGCTGCCGGCCTTGAGGCCGACGCGCATCAAGCTGCGCGTGAGCGGCGCCGAGAGGCCGCCGCCGACGATGAAGCCGGCGCCGGCCGCGCCACCGAGGGTGAGCGCGGGAGATTCTTTGACCGACTTCGTGATGAAGGCGTTGGCCACGGCGACGGTCGAGCGCAGCTGCGCGCCAAAGGCTTTGGCGGCGGATTTGAGGGCGACGCCGGATTCGACGACGTCGGTGTCGACGTTGATGTCTTTGGCGGCGTCTCTGGCGGCGACTTCTTCGGCCGTGAGGTGAAGGTTGTCGACGTCGAGATTCGGATTGTGTTCACCCATCGGCATGACGTCCTCCTTCACAGACGGCTCAAGAGACGACCCACGAGGAAGCCAGCGGCGACGGCGCCAGCGACGGCGATGACCGGGTTCTCGTCGACGAAGTCTTTGACCTTCGTCTTGAGCGCGGTCGCCTGCTCTTTGGCGGCGGCCATCTTGTCGTTGACGGTGGCGGCGACTTCGTTGGCGGTGACGTCGTCGGCCAACGCGCTGGTTCCGTTGTTCATGCGTGTCTCTCCTGGTTGTGACGGGCGAAGCCGAGCAAGAAGCCGATGGCGAAGGCTGTGCCGATGACGACGACGGCGTGGTCGACAAAGGCGTCGTGGGCGCCTTCTCTCATCTTGCTCTTCACGGTCTGCGTGGCGTTGGCGGCGATGTCGACGACGCTCTCTTTGAGCGAGGGCGCGGTGCGCAGCTGCAGCCACGCTTCGCGCAACATCTGGTCGGAGTCGGCCACGGCGAGGGCGAGGGCTTCGCCGTCTTTGTCGATGGCGTCTTTCATACCTTCACCGCGTCGCCGGTCTTTTTCGCCACGACGAACAGCACCGCGGCGACGACGGCCTGCCCGCCACCGACGATCAACGTCGCGAAGCCGCCGCCGACGAGGGGCGTGAGCGCGAGCGCGCTGCCCACCATCAAAAAGATCCAGGCCGAGAGGGCCACCAGCAGCGCGCCGCCGGTGATGCCGAACGACGCCAGCAGCGTCTTCGCCGTCGTCGTCGCCTTCTTCAGCGTCGTGTGCAGCGCCAGCTCGAAGCGCGCGGCGGCGGCCTTTTCAGCGGCGTGCGCGAGGCGCTCGACGGCGTCGAGCATCTCGACCGCCGGCTGGTGCGGCGGCAAGAGCTTGAGCTCCGCGTTCTTCGGTGCCGTCGTCGCCAGCGGCTTCGCTGTCGTCGTCGCGATCGGCGTCGCTGCGCGCGCTAGGGGTTGGGCTGCCATCTCGGACTCTCCTGGTGACCGGAGGCAATGCAGCACAAGTGCCAGCGCGATCGCGGAAGGCAGCGAACCGCGCTCGACGACCGTCGGGGCTTCGCAGCGCGCGATCGCCTGAGACGCAGCGGCGCGCTTGCCCAGAGTGGGTCATCCGACCGTGTGCGCCCGCGCCATGTGGGGCGGTCTTGTGATCACACAGCTATCGTCCGCGTCCATGCGTTCGCCCAGCACCTCTCTCGTCGTCACCGTCGGCGTCGTCAGCGCCATCAGCGCCGTCAGCGTCGTCGGCGGCGGCTGCTTCTCGCTCGACCGCGTGCTCTCGCTGCCGCCCGGCACCGTGCGGGGCACGACAGAGGCCAACGCCCGCGTCGATCTCGTCGGCTCGTCGGTCACGCGGCGCGCCGACAAAGACGGCGTCTTCGTCGTCAGCGGCCTCGGCGCCGGCACCGTGCGCTTTCGCATCACCAAAGACGACGACGGCGACGGCGCGGCCGAGCGCGGCGCCGTGCAAGACGTCTTCATGGGCGCTGACAAAGACGCCCCCCTCGGCGTCGACCTCGGCACAGTCACTTTGCAAGCGACGGGTGCCATCCGCGGCGTCGTCAGCGGCGGCGCCGGCGCCCGCGTCGTCGTGGCCCGCGGCGGACGTGCCTCTGGCGACGTCTTGTCGGCCGCTGAGCAAGAGACCGGCGCCGACAGCACCGGGGCCTTTCGCCTGCGTGGCGTGGTCGCTGGCGACGTCATCGTCGTCGCCGCGAACGCGCTGCTTGAAGAGGGCGCCGTCAGCGAAGCCATCAACGTCAAGGTCGCCCCCGGCGCTGACGCCACCATCGACGACGCCATCGCCCTCGTCGACGCCGACGAATTCGACGTCGAGGTCGTCGTCGACGGTCCCCCAGATTTGAACGCCTCGTTGAACGGCAACGCCATCACTCTCGACGACGGCCTGCGCGCGGCCGCCGGCGTGGGCTACGTGCTCGAGGTCAGAGACGGCACACACTTTGGTTCGCTGTTTTCGCAGGTGGTGCCGAACGGTCCGCTGCCATCGGTGAGCTGGGGAACGCTGGTCGTCAGCGACGTCGACCCGTGCCCGCTCGACGGCGATCGCGACTGCGATGGCGACGGCGCCAACGGCTTGCCCGCCCTCACCGACGCCGCGGATCCCGATCTGGCGACGTGGCGCGCCTGCGACGACGCCTGCGGCACCTTCGGCGACGCCGGCGCCAGCTGCGTCGTCGACGGCGTGGGCACCTTCGACTGCGACGACGACAACGACGGACAACCCGACGTCACCGAGCCCTTCGCCTGCATCGGCCCTGGCAAAGGCACCGACCTCGACGGCGACTTGCTGTGCTCGATCGTCGATCCGTTTCCCGATTGCGCCGACAACGTCGCCGCCGTCTGCGTGCCCGTCGAAGACGACGACGAGTTCGTGCCGCCGCCGGCGCTGCCCGATCCGTTCGTCACCCCCGTCGTCGTCGTCCCCGACCCCTGCGGCGATGGCGATCTCGACGCCGGCGAAGACTGCGACGACGGCAACACCGTCGACGGCGACGGCTGCGAAGGCGACTGCGCCTTCATCTGCGGCGATGGCACCGGCGCCGGCGCCGCCGCGCTCGCCGAAGACGGCCGCTGCCTGCTGCGCTTCGACGAAGCGCTCACCTGGACGGCCGCCTCTGCCGACTGCCGCGCCCGCGGCGGCAACCTCGCCACCGACGACGACGCCGCGCTCTCGGGCCTCGGCGGCGAATTCTGGATCGGGCTCACCGATCAGAAGCGCGAAGGCTTCTTTCGCTGGCAGAGCAACGCGCCCTTTGATGCCGTCGCCGCCGATCGCTTCTCGCCGCCGGCCGACGATGCCGGCGCGGGCCAAGACTGCGTCGTGCGCGAGAACGACATCTACCTCGACGACGACTGCGATGGCGTCACGCGCGCCTACGCCTGCGAGCTCGGCGCGCCGGCGCGCAACGGCGATGGCATCAAAGACGTCGATGAAGACTGCGACGAC
>JANNAY010001120.1:0-11417 GCA_031384945.1 Deltaproteobacteria bacterium | reverse complement strand
GCGGTCGCGTTCTCGTCGTGGGTCTGGAGCGGACGCAGATCGAACGCTGGTCGAGCGTCGCCACGCGCTACGCAGGGCCATGGGTAAATCATGATCCAGACGACGCAGCAGCCGGTGGCGCCGCTGTCGATCGACACGGCGCTGCGTCCTGTCGACGAGCTCGACCCGGTGCAGCGGCCGAACCTCGCCGGATTTCTCGGCATGGTGCGCGTGCTCGCAGCGCTGGCGACTGTGTTGTTCGGCGGCACGCTGGCGATGAGCCTCGCCATCGGCGACGCGCGCATCGCGGGGCCGCTGCTGGTCGTCGTCGTCGTGCCGGCGTTGATGACCGCGTTCGCGCACCAGGGCCGGCGCGCCGCCGACGCGCGGGCACCGTTTCACGGACCGCTGCGGCGCTTGCTGTGGCTGGCGGCGGCCCCGCCGATCGTGGCGCTGTTCGTGTTGGTGCTGTTCTTGTTCCACGTCGCCGTTGTCGCCGGCAGCGTCGACGGCGATTTGATGTCGGCTTCGCGCACGTCGGCAGTGATGGCCCACGCCGATCTGCTGCAGGCGCTCGTCCCTGCGGCGCTGCTCTGGGGACCGGCCTACCCGATTGTTGCCATCGCCTTGCTCACCCAGAGTGGCCTGCGCTCGTGGGCGCGCGCGCCGCTGTGGATCGTCACGCTGCTCGGCTGGGCCTGGGTCGTCGTCGCCGACCCCCTGGGCGTCAACGGACTCGTGCGCTGACGTGCGCTGACGCGCGCTGACATCTACGTCGTCGCCGGCGCCGCCGACGTCGCTGGCGCCGCCACCGTCGTCGCAGGCGCAACCGGCGTCGCCGTCGTCGACGCGCCCATCACACCCGCCGGCAGCGGCGCGTCTTCGAGCTCATGAAAGAGCGCGTAGTCGAGCACCATCTGCGCGCCGTCGACGCGGGTCGAATCTTTGTAGCGCGCGCCGAACAACAGCTCGTGCGGACCATAGCCAGCAGAGGCGTGGGCGGTCTGTCCGACGCTGCTGTCGTAACCCATGATGTTCACAAACATGCGCAGCTCGGTCTCGTGCGCGCGCTGCGCATCGAGGCCCCACAGCGGCGACTTCTCGTCGATGACGTGCATCAACGTCCAACTCAGGCGAAAGAGCGGCTGCACATCGCGCACGAGCTGCACGTCGTGGATGCGCCGCATGACATGCCCCTCAGCGGTGCGCTCTTCACGGATGAGCGTCATGTGCGCGTTCGCTTCGACGATGGTGCTGCCGCGCTCGTTGGCGAGGCGCAGCATCAACGTCGGCTTTCCATTGTACATTGAAATGACCATCCTGCTGGCGAACAACACACGCGCCTCGGGCCGGGAGAACTTGGCGAACAGCAAGCCGGTCAAGAGCGCGACGCCAAAGATGCCGGTCATCGACTCGACAACGACGACGCTGTTGGCGAGGTGGCTGTTGGGCGTCATGCCGCCGTAGCCGATGGTGGCCCACGTCTGCACCGAGAAGAAGAAGTTGTCGATGAAGCCATGGCTGCCATTGATGGCGTCGGGTATCAATGTATAAATGGTCGCATAGAAAACGTTGGCCAAGAGATATCCGGCGACGATGACGCCGATGAAGGCGACCCACGGCATGTTCAACAGCGCATGGTAGGTGTCGGCGAGCCGCGCCGGCCGCGCGTTGACGGCCTTCATCGTCAGCAGCGCCGGGCCCGCCGGTCCGCCTTGTCGTGTCGTCGTCGCGCCGAAGGCACCGGGCTCGCGTCGCCCGCTCTTCATGCCCGGCCGCACCGGTTGAGCGCTGGTCACTGCAGGAGTCGTTTGAATCGGTCCGCCCATGCCGTCTTCTACGACGATGCGGCGTCTTCGGGGCAAACCGCCCACGACGTCGGCTGCTAGTTCGCTGGCGGCTCTGACGTCGATGTCGGTGCCTCTGCCGGTTTCGCCGGCGGCTCTGGCTCTGGCTCTTTCGCCTCGTCGGCGGCGGTCGCCGACATCTTGTCTTTGCGGCGGTTGCTCTCGGCCTCGAAGATGGCGCGGAGCTGCGCGCCCGCCTGCTGCGCCGTCTGAATCAGCTGCGCCTCGTCGTTGTGCACGGCGTGTTGCTGCAAGAGAATCTGCTCGTCCATCTTGCGGAAGCGTTCGACGGTGTCGTGGGCCTCGTCTTGATCCATGCCCAGGTCGAGCAGCAGGCCTTCGGCGAGCTTCAACGATGAATGCAGGGTCTCGCGCTCGATGATCTTCACGCCAAGGTCGAGCAGCCGGTAGACGTGCTGGCGGTTTCTAGCGCGCGCATAGATGGGCACCGCGGGAAACGAGCCCTTGATGACCTCGACGCAGTGGACGCTGGCTTCGACGTCGTCGATGGCGACGACGACGGCGCGGGCGCGCTCGATGCCGGCAGCGCGCAAGAGGTCGAGGCGGGCGGCGTCGCCGTAGAAAATTTTGTTGCCGTACTTGCGGATGAAGTCGACCTGGTCGGCGTCGTGCTCGAGGGCCGTGAAGTTGTGGCCGCTCACCGAGAGCACGCGGGCCACGATTTGTCCGACGCGGCCGAAGCCGCAGATGATGATCGGCGCTTCTTCGACGTTGGTGTCGAACTCGCGCGTCGGCGCCTTTGGCGTCAGCGCCTTCACCACCCGCTCAACGATGGGGATGAGCAGCGGCGTCGTCGCCATCGACAGCGAGACGATGACGACGAGCAGCTCTTGCTGATCGTGGGTGAAGACGTTGGCGCTGGCGGCGACACCGTAGAGCACGAAGGCGAACTCGCCGCCCTGCGAGAGGGCCGCGGCGACGATGACGCGCTCGCCAAACGTCGTGTTTTTGTTGAGCGTCAACAACATCGCCAGCAAGACCGTCTTCACCACAACGACGACGACGACGGCGCCGACGATCATCACGGGCTCGGTGATGAGCAGGTGCAGGTTAGCGCTCATGCCGATGGCCATGAAGAACAAGCCCAGCAAGATGCCCTTGAAGGGATCGATGTTGGCCTCGAGCTCGTGGCGGTACTCGCTGTCGGCGAGCAACACGCCGGCGAGAAACGCGCCGAGGCCCATCGACATGCCCACCGTCGTCATCAACAGCCCCGCGCCGACGACGATCAACAGCGCGACCACGGTCGAGATCTCGTGCACGCCGGCGTTGGCCAACAGGCGAAACAAGGGACGCACGAGAAAACGACCGCCGAACAAAAAGACGACGACCATGCCGACGACCTTGAGGGCGGCGACGGCGGTGCCGGCGGCTGTGGTCTCGGCGGCCCCGCCCGACAACAACGGAATGATCGCGATGATCGGCACGACGGCGAGGTCTTGAAACAACAAGACCGCGAAGCCCGCTTGTCCGGCCGGTCCATGCGAGAGCCCGCGATCGGCCAACAACCGCAGCGCGATCGCCGTCGACGACAACGACAAACCGAGCCCGCCAATCAACGCCGCTGCGACCGGCAATCCCGCGGCGATGCCGAGCAGCGCCAACACGCCGCCCGTGCCCACGACCTGCAACGTGCCGAGCCCGAACACCGATCGCCGCAGCTCCCACAACCGCCGAGGTGCGAGCTCGAGGCCGACGAGAAAGAGGAACAACACGACGCCAAGCTCAGAGATGTGCAGCACCTCTTCGACGTGGGCGATGACGTTGAAGCCCGACGGTCCGACCAGCGCGCCAGCGGCGAGGTAGCCGAGCACCACGCCAAGGCCGAGACGTTTGAACAACAACACCGAGCCGGCTGCGGCCACCAGCACGAGCACCGCTTGCAAGAAGACAGACACGCATCCCTCGTCGCTGCTGAAGACGGCAAAACAGTAGACGACCGGCGCGCCGCTGCGTTGCGCCAGATCGATCGGCGTCATGCTTCTTCATGTGACGGCGTTCTGTCTTCTGCTTTGCGCGGCGAGGGGCGGAGCAGAGCGGAGAGGAGGGACAGAGATTTTCGAACCAGCACAGAGATCACAGAGACAAAGAGATCACGAAGGAGGCACAGAAGGAGGGCAGAAGGAAACCAGAAGGGAGGCAGAATTTTTGGGTTGGATTGTCGTGACTGGTTGCAGTTTTGCCGGCTTTGGCTTGTCGATTCTGCCGCATGTCAACGAAGCCGACGTCAGCCAGTGCTGGCGCTCGCCGCACATCTTCGCGCCTCGACACCTCAACCGCGCCCGACCGTCCCGCCGACGCCAATGCCCGAACGGACGACACCCAAACCTTCCCCTCTCCCTCCATTTCTCCTCTGTGATCTCTTTTTCTCTGTGATCTCTGTGTTGGTTTGAAGTTCTTTGTTCCTCCCGTCCCTCTCCTCTCTCTCGCACCAATTACACAGCAAAAAGCACAATCTTCCCCGCAGCGCCCGCGCCCGCCCCAGCCTCGAGCCGCCGGCTGGCCTCTTGCCCTCGAGCAAACGTCGAGCGCGCTCGCGGATGTCGGCGCCCGACTGAGCCAGTTCCGACACTGTCGCAACCAGTTTTGACAGTATGGCGCGACACTGTCACAATAGGTGCGTGGCGCTCGAGCTCGACCTGGCTGAGTTGTGTGAGCGCACCGGCGTCACGGTGCGAACGGTTCGCTATTACGTGCAGCAGGGGCTGCTGCCGTCGCCGGGCACGGGGCCGAACGCGCGCTACCAGCAAGAGCACCTCGATCGGCTGCTGCTCATTCGCAAGATGCAGCGTGAGCAGCTGCCGCTCGCTGAGATTCGTCGTCGGCTCGACAAACCCCGCGCGCTGGCGCGGCTTGCCCGTGAGCTGCACGAGACGCCGCCTGCTTCTGCGAGCGTCAACAGCGCGGCTGACTACGTGCGTGCTGTGCTCGCGGCGACGACGACGGCGGCCGCGACCGCAGGACCACACACGCAGCGGACGCAGCAGCCGCAGCAGCCACCGCCGACGACCGCAGCGCGCAGCAGGTGGGAGCGCATCGCCCTCGGCGTCGACGTCGAGCTGCATGTGCGAGAGCCGCAGACGCCCGCCGGCGCGCGCCGGCTCGCGCGCATCGTCGAAGCCGCGCAGCGCATCTTGAGCGAGCCCGACTGAACGAACACGCCACCGAGGGAGGACGCGATGAACCAGAAAACGACGTCGACACCGCCCGTCACGCCGACCGCAGCGACGCTGACCCCAGCGACCCCGACCGCAGCGACCCCGACCGCAGCGACGCCGAACGCAGCGACGCCGACCGTGACTGTGCGCGGCGATCGGCCGCGCGCGGCGGCGGCCGGCGGGCAGCGCCTGCTGCTCGTCGCCCACGGCGTCGCTGTGGTCTCGAGCTGCGACTTCGCGCGCACCACCGGGCTGCCGTTGTCGGCGTTCATCGCCTACGAGCTGATCTTTCATGGCCTGCGCACGCAGAGCCCCCGCTACGATCCGCTTGCCCTCGCCCACGACGTCAACCGCGGCTGTCTCTTCGACCTCTGCGTCGACAAAGCAGAGATCGCCGTGAAGCTGCAGGCCGGCCACGTCTGCGCCGGCTGCATCACCGCACTCGGCGCCCTCGCAATCGATGGACAACGGGTCGAGCGGTTGTGGAGCGCCGTCCAAACGCTCGCCCACCCGACTTGAGGGGAAGCGCGCAGCGCCGCGACGGCTTTGCTTTACGACAGAGATCGAGCGGGTGAAGGTGCGCGCATGACGCAGCAGCAGGAGACGACGACGACGACGACAGCGGCGACGACGGCAGCGACGACGGCGCCGAAGAAGAAGCGGTCGGGCTTCGAGGTGCTGCGCTCGCTCGGACAGCCCAAGGTCGCGGTGATGCTGGCGCTCGGCTTCGCGTCGGGGCTGCCGTTCTTGCTGACGGGCAACACGTTCGGCTTCTGGCTGCGCGACAAGGGCACGTCGCTGACCGCCATCGGATTTCTCTCGTGGGTGGGGCTCGCCTACTCGCTCAAGCTCTTGTGGGCGCCCATCGTCGATCGCGTCGACTTGCCGTTGCTCGGGCGGCTCGGACGTCGTCGCGGTTGGATGATCCTCTCGCAGGTCGTCGTCGCCGGCGGGCTCATCGCCATGGCCATCGTGGGTCCTGAAGGCGGGCTCACCGCCGTGGGCATCGCCGCCGTCGTCGTCGCTTTTGCCTCGGCCACGCAAGACATCGTCGTCGACGCCTGGCGCATCGAGGCCGCCGAAGACGGCGAAGAGCTCGGGCTGCTGTCGAGCGCCTACCAGCTCGGCTACCGCGGCGCGCTGCTCGCCACCGACGCGTTGATTCTCGCCGTCGCCGCCCGCGTCGGGTGGAACGCCGGCTACTTCGCCTACGCCATCGCCATGTTCGTCGGCGTCGCCGCATCCATCTTTGCGATGGAACCCAAGAAGTCGCAGCTGGCCCAGAAGACGGCGCTGCCGCTGTACACGCCACGCGGCTTCTTCGACGCCGTCGTCGGCCCCTTCATCGACTTCTTCAAGACGCACCACGCGCTCGGCGTGTTGATGCTGTTGGCGGTGGCGCTCTACCGGATTCCTGACTTCGTCATGGGACCGATGGCGAACCCGCTCTACCACGACCTCGGCCTCAGCAAAGACACGGTCGCCGCCGTGAGAGGCAGCGCTGGCCTCGTCGCCGCCCTCGCCGGCATCGCCGCCGGCGGTGTTTCCGCCGTCCGCTTCGGCTTCTTTCCGACCTTGATCGTCGGCGCGGTCATTCAGCCGATCGCCGTCGCATCGTTCGCGCTCTTGGCCTTTGCCGAAGGCGACATGACCGTCTTCACCGTCGTCATGGCCGCCGACAACTTCGCCATGGCCTACGCCGGCGTCGCCCTCGTCGCCTACATGTCGAGCCTGACCGGCATCGGCTACACGGCCTCGCAGTACGCGCTGTTGTCGTCGACATACGCGATCCTGGGAAAGTTTCTCAAGGGCTTCTCGGGGCAGATCGTCGACGGGCTGAAGGTCGACCACGGCATCTTCGAGGCCTACGCCATCTTCTTCGTTGGCGCTGGCGCCATCGGCGTACCGGCGTTGCTCATCTTCATCGTGCTGGCGCGGCTGCATTCCCGGGCCGCGCGTTCGACAGATCCGGCCTGAATGAAACCCGCGATGCCCCCGTCTGCTGCCCGCTTCGCCAACAACGAAGCCGCGAGGAGTTTTCCCATCGTGCCTGACTCGAGTTTTTCTCAACCTGCTTCATTCCCCTGCGAGGTCGTCGTCGCGCACTGATTCATCAGCGCGCGGGCACCTCATCCTGGAGGTGCCCCATGACGACCCACTCTCTCTCTCTCGAAGCTTCCAAATTCGATCCTCTCGCTGAGCTGAACGAAGCGCTGCTCATCTGCACGCCCGACGGCATCGCCTACGCGCCGGCCAAGGCCCACAAGGTCTGCAACAAGTGCGGCGTCAACCAGCCCATCACGCGCTTCAACCGTGAAAAGAAAAAGGCCGACGGCTTCTCTGCGTGGTGCAAGCCCTGCAAGTCGAAAGACCAGACCAAGCGCCGTGTCGAGAAGCTGCAGCACGATCCCGATTGGCAACTGCGTCGCAAGACCTTCGCCAAGCTCGCGCGCCTGATCGCCGCTGGCGACGTCGTGAAGCCGAAGTGCTGCCCGTGGTGCGGCGGCGAGCCGAAGTCCCGCGAGATTCAGGCTTTCTTCGCTGACCCCGCTGATGCGTCGACCGTTCTGTGGCGCTGCCGCTCGTGCGCGCTCGCCCAGTCGGGCAAGGCGCAGCTCGGCGTGTGCCGCTGGTGCCAGGAGCCCTTCGCTGTGCAGCGCACGTCGCTGCGTCGTGGCGGTGGCCGCTACTGTACTGTCCGCTGCCGCAACGCGTGGATGAAGACCACCGCGGAGCACGTGAAGAAGACCCCGGTCGACGAGCGCGCGACCGCTGAGTCCGTCTTCGTCGCCGACCGCTTCTAAGACGAAGTCAAAACCGAAGAAGAAGACGCCGCCGCAGAAGAGGGCGGCGTCTTCGTTTTCGTTGACCTCACCTCGCCGAAGCGGCGACCCTCTCACGCTTCGCGGAGAGGGTAGGTTTCACTTTATCGTGATTGCCACAGCATTCCGCGTCGTTCTCGTCACGTCCTCGAGCAGCTTCTCGATCTTCGGCAACCATTGCTGCACATTGAAACAACGATGCTCGGCTGCTCAAAACCCACCCTCTCCGCGAAGCGTGAGAGGGTCGCGCGAAGCGCGGGGTGAGGTCTGCGGCGCGGGCTACTTCGTCGCCGGCTTCTTCTGCGTCGCCAGCGTCGCCTTCACGTCGTCGACAGAGAACACGAGGACGTTGACGCCGCAGCCGTCGAGGTCGACGACGAAGAAGCGGCCGTCGGGGCTGCCACACGCACGGGCGCGTCACGCCGGACCCACGCGGACGACGACGCCGTTGAAGGCGGCGCAGCCGGAGATGCCGTCGAGGGCTGCGTCGTCGGTGACGAGGTTCAAGTTCACGCCGGGGTTGGCAGCAGCGACTGCCAGCCGCGCGCCCTTCTTGTCGTGTCCCCAGCCGTGCGGCAGCGACACAACACCGCGCATGATCGAGGGCGTGACCTCGGCGGTCGCCGTCAACGATCCCGTGCGCGAGGTGACGACGACGTCGGTGCCGTCGACGATGGAGCGAGCGGCGGCGTCGTCGGGGTGGATCAACAGTGTGCAGCGGGCGTCGCGCACCAGCGGCGCGACATTGTGCATGAACGAGTTGTTCGAGCGCAGAGAACGTCGGCCGATGACCACCAGCTCATCTTCGCCGCGCGCGATCGACGTCGTGAGCGCGCGCAGGTGCTCGAGAAAGAGCGGCGGGGCCAGCTGCACGCGCTTCGTCGACGTCGACAACGCAGCAGGAAAACGCGGCCGCAGCGGCCCCAGATCGAGGCCGTGCGGGTGCTGCTGCAACTTCTTCAGCGACAACTTGTGTGGACCCAGCCGCAGCAGCACATCGAGGATGCGGCGCGGGGTCAGCACCCGCAGCAGGCCGCGCAGCGCCAACGCAACGACGCCGCCGACGACGGGCACGCGGTGCTTCACGATCGACGCCGCCAACGCCGTGAGGATGAAAAACTCGGAGCGCGTCGTGGTCGTCGACGTCAACGCCGCTGGTGAGAAATGAGCGACGTTGCGGACGGCGACGCCAGCGAAGAGCAACGGGTAGTGATCGTTCTCGAGGCCGAAGGTCGGCGGAAGAATGTAGTGCGCGTGCCGCGTCGTCTCGTTGACGTAGAGGTCGACGGCGACGACGGTGTCGAGGCCGGCGATGGCAGCGTCGACGCGGGCGGCGTGGGGCGCCGACAACGATGGGTTGCCCGCCTGAAAGATGAGGCCTTTGATTTGCCCGCGACCGCCAGCCACGCCGGGCGTCTCGATCTCTTCGGCCAACACCGCCGTCGGCAGCTCGCCGTTGAATTCGGGCAGCCCGCGCACGCGGCTCTGCCAGCGGTTGAAGTGGCCGATGAGGCCGAGCTTGCGCGCGACGCCGTCGAGGTCGGCGGCCGGCGTCGGAAACATCAACCCGCCAGCGCGATCGAAGTTGCCGGTCACCACATGCAGCACGTCGACGAGCCAGCTGGTCAGCGTGCCATGTCGCTGCGTCGACGCGCCGACGCGGGCGTGGACGACGGCGGCAACGGCGTCGGCGAATTCGTGGGCGAGGGCTTCGACGTCGGCGGCGGTGATGCCGGTGACGTCGGCTGTGACGTCAGGGGCGAAGTCTTTGACGGCGGCTTCGACGTCTTCGATGCCAAAGGCCCACGCTGGCGCGGCGCGCGCGCGCCCATCGCGAAACAACACGTGCAGCAACGACGCGAGCAAGAAGACGTCGCTGCCCGGCCGCACGAAGATGTGGCGATCGGCGAGCTCGGCGGTCTCGTTCTTGCGCGGATCAATGACGATGATCTTTCCGCCTCTTTGTTGGATGGCAGTCATGCGCTTCTTGACGCCGGGCGCTGTCATCATGCTGCCGTTCGAGACCGCCGGGTTGGCGCCGAGTACGACGAGCAGCGTCGCCCGATCAAGGTCGGGGATCGGCAGCAGCAGGCGCGAGCCATACAAGATCTGCGAGGCAAGTTGCCGCGGCAAGCTGTCGAGTGAATTGGCCGAGTACGCGTTCTTGGTCGACAGCGCCGCCTGTAAGACGCCGACGCCGAGCACGGCGCCGTAGACGTGGGCGGTGGGGTTGCCGACGTAGAGGGCGACGCTGTCGTTGCCGTGCTGGCGCTGCAGCCGCGCCAACCGCGCGCCCGCTTCGTCGAGGGCTGTGTGCCAGCTGACCTCGTGAAACGTGCCGTCGGCGGCGCGCTTCAGCGGCACGCGCACACGATCTTGATCGTGTTGGATGTGCTGCAGCCCGATGACCTTCGGGCAGATGTGTCCGGCGGAAAAGACGTCGTCGGTGTCGCCTTTGACGCCGACGACGCGGTCGCCGCCCACGTCGCTGGCGACCTCGACGCGGACGCCGCAGCAGGCATCGCAGAGGTGGCAGGTGGCGAAGGCCGTTCGCGTTGCCGTTCGCGTTGTTGGCTTTGCAGAATCCAAGTGCGCTGAGAGTAGGCTCGCGCCCGCCATGAAACACGCCTTCTTCTCCCTCTCCTCGCGCTCCCTCTTCTCCTCGTGCTCCTTCGGCGCTGTCGTCTTCGCGGCGGGCCTCGCGGGCTGCGCGACCACCCCGATCTTGCGCGACGACGTTGATCCGAAGACGGCGCCGGCGGCGACGTTGAAGGCGGCGGATTGGACGACGAAGGGCGACGCCGCCTTTGCCGACCTCGTCAACTACTTGAAGGTCGACACCATCAACCCCGCCGGCAACGAGAAGAACGGCGCGCTGTTTCTCGCCGCGCTCTTGAAGGCCAGAGGCATCGAGAGCGAGCTCATCGATCTGCCCGCCGAGTACGGCGAGAACCGCGCCTCGTTGATCGCGCGCGTCAAGGCGACCAAGCCGTCGGGCGAAGGTCCGCTGTGTCTGGTGAGCCACATCGACGTCGTCACCGCCGAGCCCGGCCGCTGGCCCGAAGGCAAAGGCCCGCTGAGCGGCGCCGTCGTCGATGAAGCGGATGGACCGACGGTCTACGGCCGCGGCGCCCTCGACATGAAGGGCATGGGCATCATGGAGTTGCACGCGCTGTTCGCGCTGATGGACAGCGGCCTCGAGCGCAAGCGCGACGTCGTCGTGGTCGCCGTCGCTGACGAAGAGGTCAAGAGCCGCGGCATGCAGCAGATGATCACCGACGAGGTCTGGTCGAAGATCGGCTGCACCCACGCCATCAACGAAGGCGGCATCGGCCTCAAAGACGCCATCCTCGACGGGCAGACCGTCTTCGCCATCTCCGTCGGCGAGCGCGGCGTCTTGTGGTCGAAGGTGGTAGCCGTTGGCCCGCCGGGACACGGCTCGACGCCCATCCCCGGTCGCGCGCCCGAGCGCTTGTTGAAAGCGATGAACCGCCTCGACGCCTGGAAAGACACGCCGAGCATTCACCCCGCCCTCTACGCGTTGCTCGCCGAGGTCGGCAACGAGGCCGGCGGCATCAACGGCTACGTCA
>JANNAY010001106.1:0-2283 GCA_031384945.1 Deltaproteobacteria bacterium | reverse complement strand
CCGTCGGCGAAGACGTTGGCCCGGCGCGGGTCGCCGTCGACACCCGGCAGGCTCTCGTCTGAGATCGACGGCTGCTGCACGACGGCGGTGGCGAGGTTCGAGGCGTCGCCGAAGTCGTCGAAGCCGTCGCTGGGGTCGGCCTCGGCGATGACGAGGCGTGCGCCGGTCTTGCCGGTGGTCGGCGAGCGCCGCGCGTTGACGGCCTCTTTCTGCGCCGACGGCCGCACCGTGTTCTTCGACGACGTCGGCTGGCGTTTGGCGGCGCTGCCGAAGCTCGACAAGCTGCTGGGCGGCAAGACCTCGTCGGTGCCGCGCCCTTCGAACGACGCCATGTTCTCGACGTCTTGCGACGCCGCCGACGACGGCATGCCTTCGTCGGAGTTGGAGAAGACGCCGGCGTCGTCGTCGGACAGGTCGGCCGACAGGTCGGCCGACAGGTCGGCGAGCTCAGGCGCATCGGCTCTGACCTGCGTGCGAAACGCATCGTCAATGGCCTGGTCGGCGGCGTCGCCCACGACGACGACCGCGCCGACGAGGGTGCCGCGCACGCGCCGCGGCTGCTTATTGTTGACGACGCGGGGGGGGGTGTCGACTTCTTAGTCGGCGGCGTCGGCGAGGGCGCGGCCGACGACCTTGACGACGCCTTTGTCGGCGAGGGTGGCGAGGGCGGTTTTGACTTCGGCTTCGTCGAGGCCGGCTTGTCTTCTGATGGTTTCGACCGGCCGCTTGCCGTCGATGAACCGCAGCACGTGCTTCTCGAAGGGCGTGAGCCGCACCCCTTTTTCGCTGGCGTCGATGAGGCCGATGACGGCGTCGGGCGACATCACGGCTTGCGAGCGTCCGCTCACGTAGAGGCGGGCCGCCTGCAGGTCTTTCTTGAGGTGAAACCCCGAGTCAGACGTCTCGAAGCTCGACGTGTCGTCGCCGATGTTGCCGAGAATGACGGCGTCGGCGAGGTTGAAGACGGCGGGGTCGACGCCGCCCTGGCCGGGTCGCAGCTGGTGCTCTTCGTCGAGGATGTCGCCGCCCAGAAACCCGGTGTCGAGAATGAAGTCGCAGCCGCGGCAGATGACGGCGTTCTCTTCGACGGGCCGTCCGCACTTGGGGCAAATCATCGCGCCGCACCGTGCGCGAGCAGCATGGCGCTGCGTGAAGGCCCCCCTGGCCCCCCGAAACCGGGGGGAAGTCGCGAATGACGAAGCACTGTCGCGCGCGCGACGACGTCACGGGGCTCGATTTCCCCCCGGCTTCGGGGGGGCCGGGGGGCCTTCACGGCGCGCGACGACGACGACGACGACCGCGACGACGACAACCGCGACGGCGCTTCGTCCCAGCCATGCGCAGCACAACAAGAAACCGGCCGGCCAGCACGCTGACCAACGACACTGTTCACCGCGGCCGGAGCGCCACCCGGCTCGCACACGACCGCCCGCCGAACGTCGTCAGCACGCAAAGCCAGGGAGGGCAGCAACAAAATCAGGGTCAGCTCAACCGCGGAACAAGATGAACTTGGACATGTCGACGCCCAGCTGCTTGTTCTCTTCGTCGACGTACTCGTTGTGCTCGTCTTTGCGGCCCTTGATGTACTCAGACCAGACCTGACACAGCAGCGAGATGCTCTGAAAGTGCGTGCGCTCGAGGACGTCCATCGCCTTGTTGTAGAGGCCGAGGCCGTCGCCCTGGTGCTCGCGAAACTTCTCTTGAATCATCGGCCGCACGACAGCGAGGATCAGCAGGTGCTTGTGGATGACGTCGCCGAGCTTGAAGCTCTGCGAGACCCTGAGCTTCGCGAGAAACTTGAAGTAGGTCTTCTGCGAGTCGTCGTCGCCGGTGACGAGCAAGTCGGTGTAGGCCTCGATGAGATATTCGAGAGACTGCTTGAGGTCGTTGCGGGGCACGCGGCTGTACGCCGGCAGGTCTTTCGGAATTCTCGTGAGCAAGCTCGAGACAATCTGCGTGCGGTTGTTCTCGAGGAAGTTGTAGAGCTCAATCACTTCTGCACCTCACTGCAATCAACGATGCCGCATGACCGAACGACGACGACGAAGAGACCGGATCCACCTTTTCTGGTAGCACCCTCGACGACGACGGCGCAAACATGGCATCGCCCGTCTCACATCGCCGCGGACTCCTGTCCGTCGCTGGACAACGACCCACATGCGCGACAGCAACATCCGGCCGTTTCTGAATCGACGCGGGCTCTTGAAGCTGGGGGCCGGCGTCGTCGGCGCCGTCGTCGTCGCCTCCGTCGTCGGCGTCCGCAGCCTCGTCAAAGACCGCGAT
>JANNAY010001076.1:0-15217 GCA_031384945.1 Deltaproteobacteria bacterium | reverse complement strand
CCCTGGTGGGCTTTAATATGGTGTGGTTGGTCTTGTTATTGGCTATCTCCTTTTTGGTTTGTGGTCTGCTCCTTGAAAAAGCAACGGCCGCGCCGTCGTCGTCGACGGCGCGGCCCGCGTTGTGTCGCGATCGCGGCGGCTACTTCTTGAACAAAGGCGCCACGGCTGAGACGAGGAGCACCAGCACAACCGCCGTCAGCGTCTGCGACGCACCCACTGGCAGCGCGAAGCGAAACGCGAAGACGTAGCCGCCGAAGCCGCAGAGGGCGCCGAAGACGCCTGCGACGACGAGGGCGCGGGGCACGTTGGTCGACAGGCGCAGCGCGGCCATCGCCGGCAACACGCTGAAGGCGAACACCGGCAGCGCGCCGAGCACGCGGGTCGAGAACGAGATCGACAGCGAGAGCGTGACCAGCAGCGCGATGTCGAGCAGCCGCACCGGCAACCCGCGCACGCGCGCGCCGTCGGGGTCGATGCTCGATTGCACGAAGCCGCGCACGCCGACGAGGTGCACCAACAGCACGAGCGCTGTGAGCGCACACAGCTCTTGAAACGTGTCGTCGAGCACCACCACCGCGCTGCCGAAGAGCAGCGATGGAATGTCTTCGGCGTCGACGATGCGGGTGCCGACGGCGAGGGTGCCAGCGGAGCCCAGCAGGTAGACGAGGCCGAGCTGCCCATCGCGCAGCGACGCCGCTCGCGTTTCGCGGCGCAAGAAGAACGGCGCCGCGGCGGCGATGGTGGCCACGACGGCGCCGACGACGGGGGCGACCGCGCGGGTCCAGAAGGCGAGGGCGACGCCGAGGCCGGCGGCCTGCGAAAGCGCTGCGCTGACGAAGACCATGCGGCGCAAGACGACATAAACGCCGAGCACGCCCAAGAGGGCACCGGCGACCGCGCCGGCGAGCGCCGGCGTGCCGAACAATTCCCAGGCGTCGAAGAACGCGCCGAAGGTCGGGGCCGCTTCTTCGGCGTTCATGCGACCACCTGCTGTGCAGCGGCGACGGGACCCGAGTGGTGCGAGAAGACGAAGCCGTAGCGCTCGGCGAAGAACGTGTTCTTCTTGAGCTCTTCAATCGGCCCGGCAGCGACAATTTGATCGTCGCGGTCGACGAGGATGGCGTGGGTGGCCCGCTCGGCGAGCATGGTCATCCGGTGGCTGACGACGACCACGGCCAACGATCGGCTCTTCTGCAGCTCGGCGAACAGCTCAAAGGCGGCGCGCTCGCTGGCGATGTCCATGCCGTTGGTGGGTTCGTCGAGGATCAACATCGCGGGATCGCTGACGAGGGCGCGGGCCAGCATGACGCGCTGGCGCTGTCCTTCAGAGAGCGCGCGGTAGGGTTGAAACTTCAACTCGCTCATTTTCACTTCGGCGATGGCCGCGTCGATCTTCGCCCGCGACGCCGCGCTGCGCGGCAAGAGCGGCTGCAAAAAGAAGCTCCAATCGCGGTCGAGGCCGGTGGCGACGACGTCGACGATGCGCTGCGGGATGCCGAGATCGATCTCGCTGCGCTGCGGCACATAGCCGATGGTCAATCCTTCATGCGCCTTGAACGTGCCCGACACTTTGGGCAGCAATCCGAGCAGCGTCTTCAACAACGTCGTCTTGCCGCTGCCGTTCTCACCGACCAGCGCCCACAGCTCGCGGCGGCCCACCGAGAAGCTCAGCGCCGGCAACAGCGGCACGCCGCTGTAGCCGACGACGAGGTCTTTGGCGTCGACGACGCAGTCGCGCTCCTCGGCATTGGAGGCGTGGCTCATGGCGTTCCCAGCGCCTTCGCGAGATCGTCGGCGATGATCTTCATGTGCGCCAGGTAGCCTTGGCCTTCGCTGAAGCGGGCGCCGCCGGGCAAGACGACGAGCTGTCCCTTGGTCATGTTCGCCAGCGTCTTTGACGTCGACGACGGGTAGAACTCTTCGCCGACGATCACGCCGACCTGCTGCTGCTTCATGATCGACAGCACCTGCGCGACATGGCCCGGATCGGGAGGCACGCCAGGCTTGGGCTCGAGGGTCGCGACCTGTGTCAGCTGCAACCAATCGTAGAGATATCCCAGCGAATCATGATACGAGACCACCTTGCGCTTCGCAGCCTCGACCTTCGCAAATCGCGCCGTCTGTTCTGTCGCGAATATTTGACACTTGCTGGCAAACTCAGCGGCTCTTTTTTTATAAAGATCAGTATGCTCGGGGTCGACGGTGGCCAGCTTGTTGCCGACGGCGACGGCGATAGCAGCCGCGGCGCGCGGGTCGAACAAGTAGTGGGGATTGCCACCTGGGTGGATGTCGCCCATCGATCGATCGATTCTGCCGGCTGGTACGCCAAGAAGATGCACATATTGTGATGCATCGAAAAAGCCGTTTGTGCCCGGAAGAATACCTGGGTTTCGCGCTTGCAGCAGCAGGGGCTTGAGCCAGGCGTTCTCGAGCTCGAGGCCGTTCTGCACGACGAGCTTCGCCTTGTTGAGGCGCAGCACGAGGCTTGGTTTTGCGTCGACGTAGTGAGGGTCTTGCGTCGGCGCGGCGAGCACGTCGACGTCGACGTTGTCGCCGCCGACTTCTTTCACGATGGCGCCGAGGCTGGGCAACGTCGCGGTGACGCTGACGTTGGCGGAGGCGTCGACGGCGAAGGTGCCGGCGACGACGGTGACGAGGGCGAGCGCGAGGGCGTTGGGCTTTTGCATGGTGCGATTCCTGATGAAGGGTGCGGTTCAGTACGCGTGGGCGCCGTGCGCGCCGACGTCGACTTCGAGCTGAAACATGACGGCGTAGATCGGGGTGGCTTCCCAGGTCGGCACGTCGACCGATCCCTGCACGCGGAAGCGCGAGAAGTGTGAGGGGTAGAAGCTGCCTTCGACGCTGCTGCGCGAGCGCAGCCCCTCTTCGACCGGATCGAGGGGATCGTCGGGCAGCGCTTGCAAGAGCTCGAAGCGCCCGCCGACGTCGAACTGCGGGTTGATGCGCCAGATGAGCTGGGTGAGGCCGCCCCCGTCGGTGAGGGCGTCGTCGACGGTGCGGCGAGTTCGACCGAACAGCTCGGTCGTCCACGTCAGCGCCCAGCGCGTCTCGCTGTTGACCGGTGCGTAGCGCACCATCAGATCAGTGCCGACGATCTCGGCGCGGGCGCCGTCGTCGACGGATGTGCCGGGGCCCTCCATCGCGCTCAGTCCCCAGAAGATCGAGAGGTCGTCGGTGGCGGGAAAGAACTGCTCGACGACCGCCGAGTAGACGAGGTCGCCAGGTGAGCGGATGGTCAACACGCCGACTGGCGCGAAGGTGCGCGAGCAACACTCGCCCACCGCGTCTTGCACCGTGACGAAGACGTTTGTGTACCAGGGCAGCGGCGTCAGCCACGACACCTCACCGCCGAGGCCGCGGCTGTTGTCGGGGCCAAAGAGCTTTCCGTAGACGATGGGCTGGTCGACGAAGTTCCACACGTGTGGGTGCTGCTCGTTGGTGCGGCCGACGTGGGTGAGAAACGAGCCACCGCGCAGCTGCAGGTTCAACGGCAGCGACGTCGACGTTGCGTAGGCTTCTTCGACTTCTACTTCGTCGCCTTTGAAGACGATGTTTGAGTCGAAGCGCGCGAAGGGGTCGACGCTGGCCCCGATCTGCATCTCGATCTGCTGCAGCTTGAACCCAGTGCGATCGGGGTCGTGCTCACCCGTCTGCAGCGGCTCGTCGACGGAGAACCACGAGGCTGTGCCATTGAACAGCACCGAGATGTCGGGGTTCATGCTCTGCAGGGCCTGCGGCAACGCGCTGCCCAAATTCACCTGCGAGAGGTCAGGAAGCCCAGCCGCAGTCGACGGTGAATTCGGCGTCTTCGTCGCCGCATCCTGCGACAGCGCCTCGAGCAGCTTCTGCTGCTCCTCTTCCGTCAGCGGCGGCGGCTCTGTCGGCGGCGCTGGCGTTTCTTCTTGGGCGTGAACAACAAAGGGACAAGCAACGATCACCGTGCCGAACACGATCGAGCGAACCACAGTCATGTGAAACTTTCGGGAGCGAGATCAAACAGAGACGAAGAAAAGTCTCGTTTTTTCCGGAGGCGAGGTCTTCGGTGCGTTGACGAGCGCGGCGACGATGTGGGCTTCGTCGGCGGCGACGATGGCTGCGACCGCGTGGGCGACGACGACGACGACGACCGAAACGTCGACGATGGCGACGCTGCCGCCCCACGGGGCGAGGGGCAAGAGCGAGAGCGCGCAGTGCTCGTGGTCGCCCTCGTTGCCAGCGCCGAGGTCGTCAAGTCGATCGAGGTTGTTGTTGCCGTGATCGTGCAGACCCAACGACGGACCGGCCTCGACCAGCTCGCCGTGCGCGGCGCAGCGCTCGTGCTTGACGCCGACGTGCACGATGCTGCCGACGAGACCGACGCCGAACAAGAAGAGCGCGACGCCAAAGACCGACGCAGAGACCGACGCAGAGACCGAGGACCGTGCTCGGGAAGCTCTGGCGGACCAACGCGGGCACGCGGACGACGTCACGCCGCTGCTGTGCCACCGGGCGCGCGCCGCGGCAATCACCGAGACGTGGGGCGAAGAAGCGCGCTGGGCAACCCCGCCCCAGTCGTGATCTGCCACGTCGTCGACGACGCCGCCGACTCCTACGTCAAGAGAGGAGGCTCCCATGAAGACCACCCTCGTCACGCTCGCCCTCGTCGTTGCCGCTCTCTCAGGCTGTCGTGATCCGCGGCCGTCGTCGCGGGCGGTGACGCCGACGACGACGGCGCTGGCTGACGCCATCGTGCAAGACACCGCACGCGCCGCCGAGGTGCACAACCAAGCAACCCTGCTCGACGATCTGCGGCAGCACCACGCCCAGGGCGCCGCCCTCGCGCGTCTCGCCGAACGACAGGCCCTGCGCGGCGAGCTGCGCAACTATGCAGCCACGCTGCGCAGCACCGAAGAACACGCCATCGACACGGTCGCCATCCACGCCGACAGAAGTGGCGTCTCCAGCGGCGATGGCAGCAGCGGCAACGTGTACAGCGACGCCGCCGGCGACAGGAGCGGCGACGCCTCCGCCGACCTCGGCACCGTCGCCGGCAGCGGCCGCGACCTCAGCGCCCTCGCCGAATTGAGCGGCGACGAATTCGACCGCGTCTTCGTCGACGCCATGATCGAACACCTCGAAGCCGGCATCGCTGCCGCCGCCGACGCCAGCAGCGGCCCCGTCTCTGGTGGCGCCCTCGAGGCGCTCATCCAACAAGAGCGCCTCCAGATCGCGCAGCTCGAGCAGTGGCGCACGTCGTGGTTCCAAAACGGCAGCAACGGCGATTGATTCGCTGTCAACGACGGCGCACGCTGCGCCATGGCCCTCGTCGTCGTCGTCGCCGTCGCCTTGCTGCTGCTCAACGTCATCGCGACCGCGCGCGTGCTGCGCTGCGAGAGCGAAGTGCCAAAGCGCCGCGCGCAGCTGGCGTTCACCTGGCTCGTGCCGATCGTCGGCGCCACGGCGTGCCTCGCCGTCCACCGCGCCGGTCCGACGGGGCGCGACCCGTCGCTCGACTACGACACACCCGCAAAGGCCGCGATCGAGAACCTGACCGGCCCCCACGTCGACTGAGATTCACAACCTGGGTTGTCGATCACCAGAAGGTGAAGTTGCCGCCGAGCGAGAAGCGGGGACCGTGCAGGCGCTCGGTCTGGGGCAACGCAAGCAGGTAGCCGGCGGACGCGGTGACAAAGATGTTGCGCGACTGCCAGAGGTGAAGCCCCAGCTGCGGCGTGACCTGAAAGACATCGCCGATCTGCTTTTGGTGGAGGCCGCCGACATCGACGGCGAAGATCGGCAACAAGAACGATCGCTGCGGGTTGCGCTCGAGCGAGAGCGCCAACGACGCGCTGTAGACGAGCACGACGTCATTGGGCGCCGCTGATGGAAACAGCAGGTCGGCCTTCAAGCTGATGCGACCGTGGCTCGGTCCGACGTTGTCGTTGCGGTGCACGTATTGCGCGACGACGACCTCGAAGCTCGGACCACTGGCGACACCAATCTCCCGCGCGTTGAGTGGAACCCAACCAGCGTAGTTGAGGCCCGGCAGCGCGTAGCTCTCCCACGATTCTTCGTTCGGACGCACATGCAGCACACGCTTCTCGTCGACAAACAGGCCATCCGTGGTCTTCAAGTGGATGACGATTGCGTGGTCGCCGAGGTCGTCGTCGGTGGGCGTCCACTGCAGGGTGCGCCCGGCCAACATCGCCGCGGGCGGCAAGCCGTCGACGGTGACGACGAGATCGTCGCGCGGATCGAGGTTGGTGACGATGTCGTAGCGCCACGGCGACAGCGCCAGCAACGTCAATGTTTCGCCGCCGAAGTCGAGCAACGCCAACGTCGGCGCCGCGCTGATCGTGAAGCGCGTCGACGCATACGACGTGAGCGTGCCATCGGTCGCCGAGAACGTGACGAGGTGCGATCCGACGTCGGCGGCGCCAGGCGTCCACAGCAGATCGCCAGTGCGGCCCTCGAAGCGGGCACCAGCGGGCAGGCCTTCGACAGCGAAGACGACGACGTCGCCGTCGGCATCGTCGGCGCGCAGCGACATGAAGATCTCGGCACCGACGACGCCGTTGCGCTGCTTCTCGACCTCGAGCCGGGGCGCGCGGTTGCGCCGCCCGTCGTCGTCGGCAGCAGCGGCGGCTGATGCCGCAAACGCGATGACCAACACCATGACGAGCTCGATCGAGTGCACCGCGCGCACGAAGGCCTCCGACACGACGACACCGCCGCGACGACGCGACGCTACGCGACCTTGCGCGACGGCCGCGGCGTCGACACAGGCGCCAGCGAAACAGCCAAAGCACCAACTTGACGCGCTGAGCCAAGAGCGCACAGGGTCGCGCATGAAGTACCGCCTGCTCTCTCCTGGTCCGACGCCTGTGCCTGAACGCGTGCTGACGGCGATGGCGAACCCCATCTGGCACCACCGCACGCCGGCGTTCGAAGCCACGTTTCAGACGTGCCGCGAAGGGCTCGCGTGGCTGTTTCAGACGAAGCAAGAAGTGCTGACGCTGGCGTCGTCGGGCACCGGCGCCTTTGAGGCCGTCTACCAGAGCTGCTTCTCGCCGGGCGACACCATCATCACCTGCGCCGGCGGCAAGTTCGGCGAGCGCTGGGGCAACATGGCCCGCGCGTTTGGCTTCAACAACGTCGTCGTCGACGCCCCGTGGGGCGAGGCCATCGACATCGCCAAAGTCAAAGCCGCCCTCGACGCCCACCCCGAAGCCAAAGCCGTCGTCGTCTGCGCCAGCGAGACCTCGACCGGCGTGCGCCATCCGTACGAGGCCATGAGCGCCCTGTGCAAGACGCGCGACGAGACCCTGCTCGTGGTCGACGCCATCACCGCCCTGGGCGTCTGGGACATCAGCCCCGAGCGCGACGGCATCGATGTGCTCGTCACCGGATCGCAGAAGGCGCTGATGCTGCCGCCCGGCCTGGCCTTCGTCACGCTGTCCGAAAAGGCGTGGAAGCTGGCCGACAAGGCCAAGTCGGCGAAGTACTATTTCGACCTCAAGAAAGAGCTGAAGAACCAGAAGACGAACCAGACGGCGTACACGCCTGCGGTGTCTTTGATTGAGGGTCTGCACGAGTCCCTCAAGATGATGAAAGAAGAGGGACTGCCGACCATGTTCAGCCGCCACGCGCGCCTCGCGAAAGCGACCCGCGTCGGCGTGACTGCCCTGGGCCTCGAGCTCTTCGCCAAGACGCCGGCCGATAGCGTCACGTCGGTGTTGCAGCCCCAGGGCCTGAAGCCCGACGCCGTCTACAAGGGCCTGATGACCCGCGCCAACATCACCATCGCCGGCGGCCAAGACGCCATCAAAGGCAAGGTGTTCCGCATCGCCCATTTGGGATACTATGATGACCTCGACATCATCACCGTTCTTGCGGCGACAGAGATCATTCTTCGCCAAGAAGGCTATACGACGTTCCAGCCCGGTGCGGGCGTCGGCGCGGCCAGCGAGGTCTTGAAAGACGGCTTCGTCGCCAAGAAGGTCGACGCGGGCAAGGCCGGCACCGAAAAGGCGGTGGCGTCGTGAGCTTCCGCGTTCTCGTCAGCGACAAGCTCGACAAAAAGGGCGTCGACGCGCTGCAAGCGGCGCTGAAAGACCACAACGTCGACGTCGCTGTCGACGTCAAAGTCGGCCTCAAGCCCGAAGAGCAGCACGCCATCATCGGCGACTACGACGGCCTGATCGTCCGCTCGGCGACCAAGGTGAACGACGCGTTTCTCGCGAAAGCGACGAAGCTGAAGATCGTGATCCGCGCCGGCATCGGCGTCGACAACATCAACGTCACAGCCTGCAAAGCCGCCGGCGTCGTCGTCGAAAACACGCCGCGCGGCAACGTCGTCTCCGCCGCCGAGCACGCGATCGCGTTGATGATGTCGATGGCGCGGCAGGTGCCGTTGGCGTCGGCTGTGACGAAGTCGGGCGTCTGGGAAAAATCGAAGTTCATGGGCACCGAGATCACCGGCAAGACCCTCGGCATCATCGGCACCGGCAACATCGGCGCCGTCGTCGTCGACCGCGCCCTCGGTCTCAAGATGAAGGTCATCGCCTATGACCCGATTCTCACCTCTGAAAAGGCCAAGGCCATGGGCGTCGAGAAGGTCGAGCTCGACGACGTGCTGACGAAGGCCGACGTCATCACGCTGCATGTTCCGTTGCTGCCCGGCACGAAGAACATCTTGAACGACGCCGCCTTTGCGAAAATGAAGAAGGGCGTCTTGCTCATCAACGCGGCCCGCGGCGGCCTCATCGACGAAGCCGCGCTCTTGCGCGCCATCGAAAACGGCACCGTGCGCGGCGCCGCCCTCGACGTCTTCGAGACCGAGCCGGCCCCGCCCGACCACCCGCTCTTCAAGCGCGAAGAGGTCATCGCCACGCCGCACCTCGGTGCGTCGACCTTCGACGCGCAGGTCAACGTCGCCGTCGAAGCCGCCGAGCAGATGATCGCCTTCGCCAAAGACGGCACCAAAATCAACGCGCTCTGAGCGACGATCGCTGCGGTGATCAACGTCGCCGCAGCGGCCTACCCCGCAGCGCTTGCGCCAACGTCAGCGTCGTCGCCATGACCGCTGCAGCTCCGACGACGACGACGACGACCACGGCGGCCTTGGCGCCGACGACGGCGTCGCATGCGGCAGCGACGGCGGCCAACAGCTGCAGGCCGTGCAGCGAGATGAAGTGCGAGACGCGAAGGTCGCCAAACCGCGTGCTCCAACCGACGATGGGCAGCGCAGGTCCGTCGTCGTCAGCGCCGCCGACGGCGTGCTGGTTGCGCCCGCCCATCGCGAAGCCCGACAGCGCCGACGAGGCGAGCAGCCACAGGCCGATGCGCACCGCCCAGGTCATCGCCGGGCTGGCGATGGCCAGCGGACGCGCGCTGGCGACGCCGGCGACGACGACAAACACGACGCTGGTGACGACGATCGCGACCATCATCACCGCCCACCCTGCGCGGTTCAGCGGTGTGCTGGTGTTGAAGTGTGACCGCTCGCCGCGCGCGGCCTGACCGACGATCACGATCATCTCGACCGCCATGGTGGTCCACAGCAAGAGCCAGAGCAGCTCGCGCGTCGACGTCGTCACCGACAGCGTTGGCAGCAGCAACCGCATCGACGCCAGCATGAGCGCGATCGACACGGCGAACTTGAACGGCTTGCTTTTCACAGCAGCACCGGCCGTAAGGGTGAAGCGACGAGCGATGCTCTTTGCATGATATTCATCATCTCTTTCAGCAAACGCATCGGACGCTCGAGAGCGCGGCGAGCGGGGTGTCAGTGGCGTTGTTGTGCGGTGGCCAACAGCCGGTCGCGCAGAGCGGCGTCATCGACGAGGCGCGCGAGCACGACTGCCCCGACCATGCGGCTGCACAAGGCGAGGGCTTCGTCGCTGAGGCCGGCGTCGGTGTCTTCTTCTTCTTCTTCGCCGGCGGCCACCGGCGCGAGCTTCTGCTCGACGAGCCGCAACAGCCCGCGGGCCGCATACGCGAAGGCCCGGCGCACCTTCGGACCCTGCCGTCGGCCTTCGCCGCCGAGCGCGGCGACGACGCAGCCGTCGCCGGGGCGGGCGACGTGCTCTGGCGAACAATAGACAGCCAGCAACGCTTCGACCGACGCGGCCGGGCCGAAGACACGGGCGGCGGTTTCGTCGGCGGCGGCCATGACGGCAGCGGCGACAGCGTCGTCTTTGTCGTCGAAGTGGGCGTAGAAGCCGCCGTGGGTGAGGCCGGCCTTTTTCATCAACGCGGGGATGCTGACCCCGTCGAGACCCGCGCGGCGCAGAGCGTGACCTGCCGCGGTGACGAGCCGGACGCGCACTTCTTCTTTGTGTCCGGCTGGGTAACGCATGCGATGTTGATCATCATGTCATCGTCTCTCGCCGACGGTCAACCTGTGCGTTCCTCTGCGAGCAGGGCGTCGGCGGCGAGCAGGCCGGCAGCGAGGCACAGCGGCACGCCGCCGCCGGGGTGCGCGCTGCCTGAGGCGGCGTACAGGCCAGGACGCAGCCGGTTGGCCACACGGCGAAACGCGGCGCTGCGCGCGTTCGACGCAGGCCCGTAGAGCGCGCCGCCGCTGCCTGGATGCGCCTCGGCGAGTCCACGCGCGCCGCGCTGCCAGATGACGGCGTCGTCGACGTCGATCAAGCCAGCAGACCGCAATCTCGCCAGGCCCGCGGCCATGACTGCTGCGTCGTCGCCTGCGTCTGCGTTTGCGTTTGCGTTTGTGTTTGCGTCGGCCCGCCGGGGCAACGCGGGTGTGTTCACCATCGTGAAGAGCACCTCATGGTCAGCCCACCCCGTCGTCGCGTGCGCCTTCTCCGGCGCGCACACATAGACCGTGGGCTGCGCCGGAGCGCGCCGCGCATCGAAGAGCTCGGCGTTCTCGACGTCGCCATCGTCAGAGAAGAGCACCGTGTGGGCCACGCGCGTCTCATCGCGGCGGGCGCGCAACACCGCGTTCGCCCCCGACATCGACGGCTCTTGCGGCGGCGGCAGCGCCTTCTGCAGCGTCGTCGACGACGTGCGCCGCAGCCACCCCACGTCGGCGTTGACGACGACGGCGCCGGCCTCGACGACGGCGCCGTCGACGCGGACGCCTTTGACGACGCCGCCAACGTCGACGACGCCTTCGACGTCGCCTGTGACGAATTCGACGCCTCTGTCTTTGGCGACGGCGACGAGGGCGTCGACGAGGGCGCCCATGCCGCCTTTGACGCCAAAGCCGCCGAGGTCGAGCTCGACGTGGGCGATGCAGTTGAGCGTGGCCGGCGCGCGGCGCGGATCGCTGCCGTTGTAGGTCGCGTAGCGCGCGAGCAACCGCCGCAGCGCCGGGGCGCGCACTTGCGCGTCGATGGCGGCGTTCATGCTGCGCAGCGGATCGACGTCGAGCAACATCCGTGGCGCGCCGAGCGCGAGCCGCAACAGGCGCGGCACCGTCGGCGCGGGCGCGAAGACAAAGGTGTCTTTGCTCGCGTCCCAGATGGCGCGGGCCCGTCGCAAGAACGCGGCGAGGTCGTCTGCGGCGTCTGCGCCGAGGGTATCTCTGACGCTGTCGAGGGTGTCGTCGACGTCGACGAAGACATCGAGGGACGGCGCATCCGGAAAGAGATAGCGAAAGGCCGGACGCGGACGCACCAACGTGACGACGTCATCGAGAGCGATGCCGGCGCGGGCGAAGACGCGGCCGACGACGTCAGGCAGGGTGAGCACCGAGGGCCCGGTGTCGATGGCGACGCCGTCGACGACGACGCGGCCGACTTTGCCGCCGACGGCGCCGCGCTCGTAGACGCGCACGCGGCGTCCGGCGGCGGCGAGGGCGATGGCCGCGGCGAGGCCGCCCATGCCGGCGCCGACGACGACGACGTCGACGCTCACGACCGCGTCCAGCGCATGCGCCAGAAGCGCACGATGCGCGAGAGTCGCGTCTTTGCCAGTCCGCAAAACAGCGGCAACCAGGCGCTGTGACGACGTCGGTCAGCGCCGGCGATGCGCATGGCCACGAAGGGCGCGAGCGCGCCAACGTCGAGCCGCTGCGGCCACACGTGCTCGCAAACACCGCCGCGCACGAGTCCGCGCACGTAGAACGGGCCGCTCTCGACCACGCGCACGTCGCGGACGGAGACGAAGACGTCGTCGTCGCCCACCACGTCGACCGCGCCGTAGACGGCGTGGCCGAAGCGCGTCGTCGCCAGCGCGCGGGGCACGAGCCGCAGATCGCGGCGCACGTGGCTCTGGCCATCGGGCGTCGTCGTCAAACCGAGCACGCGCGGCGGTCCGCCGTCTTTGGGCCACAAGGCGTAGACGACGCGATCGGCGCCGTCGTCGCCGGAGACGCGGCACCACCACCAGCGGGCGATGCCGAGGTCGTCGAGGGCGCGGCCGCCGACGTTGCGGTCGCAGTAGCCGCGGCCTTCGACGACGAGGGGCTGTCCGTCGAACGTGCCACGCAACACGCCTTGCGACGGCCCGCTTTGCACCGACCACGCGTGGACATCGTCGGCAACAGCGTCGTCATCGGCGGCGACGCGGGCGACGCCGCGCAGCGAGAGCGTGGCGTTTGCGGCGCTGACGTTCTCGACCGCGACGTCGATGGCGACGTCAACGTCGAGCTGTCCGTCGTGACGTCGCAGGGTCAGCACCACACCGCCGGCGCGCACGACCTCTCGGCCGTCGTCGAGCACGTCGTGGGCGAAGTCGCCGTCGGCGAGCTCTTGCAAGACGTAGAAGATCTGCCGGCCGGCGCCGTAGACGGCGATCGAGACCGCGGGGCGATCGGGCGCCGTCACGAGAAACGGCAGCGCGCGGGCGACGACGACGACGGCGCCGTTGCCTGCGTCGTCGACGACGTCGACGTAGAACCAGCCAAAGCGAGCGGCTTTGCTCTGCGCGGGCGACAGCGGCCCTGGTGCGGTCAGCGTGATCACTTGCAGGCCTGCTGGTCGTCGACGCGCACCAGCGAGAAGCTCGCCTTGTCGATGACGGTGTCGCCGTCGACGGCGAAGGGCAGTCCCTTCTTGATGGTCTGGTGGTTGGTCTTGACGACGACGAGGCCAGCGGCGCCTCGGTCGTTGCGCGCGCCGTCAAGCACGGCGTGGTTGACGCTCTCGACCTCGACGACGAAGCGGCCCACGCCGCTGACCACGACCTCCATCGGGAGCGGGCGCACTTTGCCGAGGTGCAGCGGACCGGGATCGGCGCGAACGACGTCGCCGTCGACGTTGAAGCGGTAGCGCTGCGCCGGCAGCGCCGCGAGCGCCGCCGGCAGCGGACGCGCGAGGTAGCCGCGCCCGCGCGTCTCGATCGAGCACACCTGTTGGGTCGCCCCGCCGTCGGCGTCGAGGTCGACGAGCGAGACCGTGAACGTCGTCGACGCACCGATCAGCGGCATGCTCGCGCGCGCGGTGGCCACCACCTCCAGCCGGTAGCGACCCGCCGCCAAGTTCGGCGTCGGCGGCGGCGTCGCAGGAATCGTCGGCGTCAGCGTCGTCGGCGTCAGCATCGTCGGCGTCGGCGTCGGCGTCGGAGTCGTCGGCGGCGTCGTCGGCGGCGGCGTCGTCGTGACGCCGAGCGAGAGCGAGAGCGCGACGGCGAGCGAGGCCGCGAGGGTGCTCACGCGAGCTCCGCGGTGCCCGGCAAGCCGCGCAGCGGACCGTGCAGCGACGCATCGTGGTGCTCAGCCCGTGGCCGCAGCGCGGCGGGCAGCGCGGCGAGCGCGAGCCCCACCTTTTCGAAGATCGTCGTCGACACGCGGCCCTGCAGCGGGTCGCCACCGCGGCGCAACAGCTTGGTGCCAATCGCGCGGTAGATGCGAGCAGCGACGGCGATGGCTGTGCGCGGGCGCGGCGCGAGAAACGCGAAGCCGCGCGCGCCGCTGTCGTAATAGCGATCGGCGAGACGCAACAGGTCACCGACGACGACGACGACGGCGTCGCGGTCGCGGACGTCGACGGGGGCGACGAGGGCTGCGACGTCGCCGCGGCCGCCAGCGCGCAGCAGGCGCGTGCGCGGCAGGTAGACGCGACCGCGCAGCGCGTCTTCTTTGACATCGCGGCAGATGTTGGTGAGCTGCATGGCGATGCCGAGGTCGACGGCAAAGGGCAGCGCGCGTCCGTCGCGCGCCCCGAGCAGCGGCGCCATCAAGCCGCCGACGACGCCAGCGGCGCGGTAGCAGTAGCGCAGCAGCGCGGCATCATCTTCGACGACGACGCTGTCGTGGGCGTCGTCGGCCATGCCGGTGAGCAATTCGTCGGCGTAGCGACGATCGATGCCGCGGCGCGCGCACACCTCGTGAAACGCCGCCACCAGCGGACGCGGCGCGCGCTCGCCGCCGAGCTCAGCGCGCAACGCGGCGAGTCCGGCGCGGCCGTCGTCGACGCTGGCGGCCTCGTCGACCGCGTCGTCGGCGGCGCGGCAGAAGGCGTAGACGACGGCGGCGTCGTCGAGGTCAGCGCGCGAGAGCAGCGCGCCGGCGAAGCGAAAGCTCTTGCCGTGCACCGCCAGCGAGCGCCGCGCCAGGACCAACGCTTCGCTCACGCCGCCCTCCGACCAGACTTCGTCGTCGCGGGCGGCAGCGTCGCGCGCCGCGCCGGCTCGGGCAGGATGCGCTCGAGCACCTTGGCCGAGCACAAGACGCCAGGAACGCCTGCGCCCGGGTGCGTGCCGGCGCCAACGAAGAAGAGGCCGCCGACGTCGTCACTCTTGTTGTGGTAGCGAAACCACGCGCTCTGGGTGAGCACAGGCTCTGGACCAAACGCGGCGCCATCTTTCGAGCGCAGCTCGCCCGCGAAGGTGCGCGGATCGATCGAGAAGAAGCCCGTCGTCGACGACGACAGCCCCGGCGCCACCCGATCGAGGGCGCGCAAGATCTTCTCGCCGTAGCGCGGCGCTTCTTGCTCCCAATCGATGCCGCTCTGCTGGTTCGGCACCGGCGAGAGCACGTACCAGGCGTCCATGCCGGGCGGCGCCAACGAGGCATCCGACGCTGTCGGACGGTGCAGGTAGAGCGAGAAGTCGTCGGCGAGCACCTTCTTGTCAAAGATGTCGTTGAGCAACCCGCGGTAGCGCGGCCCGAGCACGATGGTGTGGTGCTTGATGTCGGGAAATTTCTTGGTGGTCGCGAAGTAGCCGACGAAGAGACTCATCGAGCTCTGCACACGATCGACGCGGCGATCGGTGTGGCGCGGGCGCTGCGCGGGCTCGATCATCG
>JANNAY010001070.1:0-11087 GCA_031384945.1 Deltaproteobacteria bacterium | reverse complement strand
TGCGCGCGACGGCGACGTCGGTGTGGTTCACCGCTTCGTCTTCGCTGAGCCGCAGCACGCGATGACCATGGGCGTGCATGAGCTGGTCGCGGGCCGTGTCACGGTCGGTCTGCGTCTCGTGAATGCCGCCGTCGACCTCGACGACGAGGCGCTGCTCGACGCAGTAGAAGTCGACGATGAAGCCGAGCATGGGATGCTGGCGCCGAAACTTCACGCCAAGAGCCTTGCCTTTGAGGTGCGTCCACAACGCCGCTTCGCCCGCGGTCTCTCGAGCACGAAGCTCGACCGCCCGGGCACGCACCTGATGAGGTCCTCGCCAACGACTCGCCACAGGCCGCGTCTCGCGCGGCGCCACAGCGACGACAAGGGGCGACAGGCCAACAACAAAGAGCCTGCGCGCAGCGCGGCCCGACGTTCCCTCCCCGAAATTCGGGGCTGGGGGTCTGCTTCGAGAAGCAGCGCGTTGTTTCCGAAATTATCGGTGCATGAAGCTCAGCGCGCTGGTGCTTCTGTCAGATACAAGAAGCCCATGCACATCTCGTCAGACGTGCGGTGACCCCAGTTGCGGTCGCGCACCTCTTGCTGGACCCCGTCGACGTAGGGCTGGTGCGCCTGCGAGTTGTCCCACGTGCACTCGAGGTGAAGCTTGTCTTCACCCACGAAAAACTCGACGGGCTTCTTCAATTCGTAACCGAATTGCCAGCGAAAATCCCATTTGTTCACCTGCACCATGCAGGTGTCGCCGACGGGCGAGAGCACCGAGAGCTCACCGGCGGTGCCGAGGGCGTGCATGTGCAGACCGCCGAGGCCGATCTCGATGCGGGGGTCGCTGAGCCACGGGGCGATGGCCGCGAGGATGACGCCGGGGTCGAGGTCGACGCTGTGGGTGACGACGTCGCCGGCGGCGATCTCCATGCCGCCCTGCTCCCAGTCCTGGAACTTCCAAAAGGCGACGCCGAGGCCGCGGCGCTCGACGCTGGGCGCCGTCTCGAGCACCACCTGGGTCAAGTCAGGCACGCCGCTGCCGACGGCGTAGTGGACCTCGAGGACCATGACGCTGCCCGGCTCGACGAGCTGGCCGCTGCCCTTCGGGTAGCGCAGGCCTGAGGCGCCGGGCGCCCACGCGCCGACGAGAAACGACGTGATGACGCGTTCGGATTCGCAGTCGTAGCCGGCGAGGGGGTCTTCGTCGTCGAGGCCGACCCAATCGGGGGCGTCGGCGACGGGCGGGTTCATGAAGACGTTCACGTGGTGCACGTTGCTCGGATCGCCGGGCAAGACGTCGAAGCCGGTGATGTACGTCTCGGTGCCGGCTTCTTGGGCGGGCATCGCGATGGCGTAGCAGCGGTACTCGTCTTGAAAGCGCGGCTCGTAGGGCGCGCTCGACGCGTCGAGCACAAGGTCGGGCCGGACGACGCTGACGGGGGCTTTGCCGTCTTCGAGGGCTTGTGCGTCGTCGGCTTCGGGGGCGCCCTCTGGAGCACCGTCGTCGAGCCAGGCGAACAGCGTCTTCTTCTCGTCGTCGCTGAGGCGGTTGTCGTTGAGGTACTCGTTGCAGCCATCGACGGCGAGCCACGGCGGCATGGTGCCGTCGTCGATGACGCGCCGGATGTCGGCGGCGAACAGCTTCACCTCGTCGTAGTGCAGCAGGCTCATCGGCGCGATCGCGTCGGGGCGGTGGCAGTTGCCGCACTTGGCGTCGATGAACGGCTTCACCGTCGCGTACGTCGGCGGCGCCTCGGCCGGCGCACCGTCGCAAGCGCTGACGAACAAGCTCACGAAGCAGCTCACGAAGCAGCCCGTGGCGACGAAGCCAGTGACGACGACAGCGCGGGAAATCATGACCGCACCGTAGCAGATCGTCAGTGTTCGAACACCCGTGTCAGCGCGGCGTGAGCGCGTGGGCCACGATCTCAGCCACCGTCGACAACCCGAGCTTTTGGCGCACGGCCTCGACGTGGCAGTAGACGGTCGAGCGGGCGAGCCCGAGCGCGGCTGCGATCTCTTTCGGCGTCTCGCCGCGCGCAAGCCGCAGGTAGACATCGTGCTCGCGCGCGCTCAAGCCCGGCGCAGAAGAAGACGTCGTCGTCGTCGTCGGCGCGCGCCCGGCGTGCACATCGCGCAGCAGCGCGTCGAGCGTGGCCAGGGGCGCGGCCTTGTCGAGCACAGCGCTGGCGCCGGCGGCGAGCAGCTGCTGCACGAGGGGATCGCCGCTCTTCGCCGAGAACAACACCACGCGCGTGCGCTCAGCGAGCGCCGCCACCTGCCGCGGGGTCAGCACGACCTCGAGCTGGACGTCGACGACGGCGATGTCGGCGTCAGCGGCGCGGTCGATGGCGTCTTTGAAGCTGGTGGCGGTGCCCACGACGACGACGCCGTCGATGGCGGCGTAGCGGGCGGCGAGGCCGGCGCTGACGACGGGGTGGTCGTCGACGAAGAGCAGGCGCATCAGCGGACCCCGCGCGGCAGCGTGACCGTGAGGCGCAGGCCTTCGTCGTAGCCGGCGACGACGACGTCACCGCCGCACGCGGCGGCGCGCTCGCGCATGCCTTGCAAGCCGAAGCCCTCGCGGACGTCGTCGACGCTGCCGCCGCCGTTGTCGAAGACGTCGAGGGCGACGCTGTCGGCGGCGACGCGCACGGCGACGGTGGCCTCAGAGGCGCGTCCGTGGCGGACGGCGTTGGTGAGGGCTTCTTTGGCGCTGTCGACGAAGACGGCGGCGTGGGCGTCGTCGACGACGGCGACGGCGTCGTCGAGGACGAGGTCGACGGTGAGCCCGAGGCCCCGGTAGGTGTCGCGCAGGCGCTCGAGCTCGAACACCAGCGGTCCGCGCGGTGGGGGCGCGCGCAGCTCTTCGAGCATGCGCCGCGATCGCAGGGCGAGCTCGTCGAGCAGCTCAGCGAGCGGCCGCTGACGTCGTGGCTGCTGCGGCGCGAGCCATCGAGGTGCAGGCGCGCGCCGGTGATGAGCTGGGCGACGTCGTCGTGCAGCTGCCGCGCGATCTCTTTGCGCAAGAGCGCCGGCTGCTCTTCGCCGGCCCGCAGCTGCGCTTCGAGCACGGCGGCGGCGGCTTCGAGGCGGGCGACGTCGACGAAGCTGCCGACTTCGAGGCGCAGCACGTAGTGCCCGAGCGCGATCGAGATGCCGCTGATGGTGGCCAGGTACATCAGCGGGACGTGGGCCATCGGATGTTCGAAAAGCGTGGGGATGCCCAACCAGTAGACGAAAACAAAAGAGCAGACGGTGGTGCACGTCCACAGCACGCGCGCGCGCAGCCCGAGCAACATGGGGATCATGATCGGTGGCGCCGTGTAGCTGCCGTAGAACCACGGTCCATCGAAGCCGCCGAACTGGGCGAGGTGGGCGGCGCCGGCGGCGGACACCGCGCTCATGCACCCGGCGAAGACCATGGCGGCGTGGGCGCGGCCGGCGGCGGTGAAGCGAACGATGACGACGACAGCGAGGCTCAGCAGCAGCTGGCACAGCATGAATCCATGGTTCGCGAGGCTGCCCATGCCGGCCAGATCACCGAGCGCGGCGACCGTGAAGGTGAGCGCGAACGCCAGCCCGAGAAACTGCGCCCGGCCGGCATCGGTCTCTCGGATGCGTGCCCGCACCTCGTCGTCGACGACCCTGCTCAACCGCACACCTCCGCCGCCACCCTACCCTGTGCGTTCGATCGGGATCAGTGCGATGGCGACCCGTCTCGCGTGCGCCACGAGCTGAGGTCAGGCCTGGCAGCGCGGGCAGTAGAACGTCGACCGCGCGCCTTGCACGACGCGGACAACGACGCTGTTGCAGACGACGCAGGCGGCGCCCTCGCGTTGAAAGACCTTGAGCCGCGACGCGTTGTCGCCCTGCTTGCCTTCAGCGTCGACGTAGTCGGAGAAGCTGGTGCCGCGGTGCTCGACGCCCTGGCGCAGCACAGCTTCGACGGCGCGAATCAGCCGCCAGCCGGCGTCGTCGTCGAGGTCAGCGCTGCTCAAGAACGGCGAGACGCGGGCGAGAAACAGCGCCTCGGCGGCGTAGATGTTGCCGACGCCGGCGACGATGGATTGATCGAGCAGCGCATCTTTCACAACCCGGGTTGTGGATCGCAGACGGCGCAAAACCTCGGCGCGTGCGACGTCGTCGAGGGAGAGTCCGTCGGGTCCGATGCGCGCGAGCTCGTCAGCGCAGGCTGTGTCGTCGGCGTAGACGGTGACCTCGCCGAAGCGCCGCGGGTCGACGTAGCGCAGCTCTTGCGTGGTGCCTTGCAGCGCGAAGCGCACGTGGGTGTGCAGCGCCGGCTTCTTCTTCGCTTCTTCGACGAGCAGGCGGCCCGTCATGCCGAGCCGCACGAACAAGCCCGCGCCGCGATCGGTGGCGATGCCGAGCAGCTTGCCTTTGCGAAACAGCCCGATGACGGTGGCGCCGTCGACGACGATGAGGTCTTTCTTCGTCACCGGCGTGCGCAACTTTTTGCGCGAGACCGACGGCGCGCGCAGAATTTTGCCGACGAGCAGCGGCTCAAGCGAGCGGCGCACCGTTTCGACTTCAGGACCTTCGGGCATGCCGTGGTTTAGCGGGCGACGAGAAAGCGCGCTTGCAGCAACACCGCGTCGACGTCGACGGGCTTGGCGATGATCATCGAGGCGCCAGCGCGCAGCAGCGGGTCGTCTTGTTTGTCGTCGGCGCCGGCAGCGACGAAGCAGGCGACGCCGTGGGCGCCGCAGGCTTCGACGGCGATGAGGCCGTCGTCGAGGGCGGCGTCGACGATGACGAGGTCGGCGTGCTGCCTCGAGTTGACGAGGCTCGCGATGGCGCGGCCGTTGGGCATTTGCTGCACGCGACAGCCGGCCTGCTGCAATGAGAGCAAGAGGCGGCGGGCGAGCAGCGGATCGCTGTCGGCGAAGACGATGTCGAGCTCGGCGCGGCCCGACTGCACGAGCTCGACCTCGTGGCGCAGGGCCTCGATGCGCAGGGGCTTCGGCAGGTAGTGCGAGGCGCCGGCTTGCACGGCCCGTTCGCCCCATTCGCGCGGATCCATCGCGCTCATGACGATGACGGGCAGGTTGGGGTTCTGCAGCTTGATGGCGCGAACGACCTCGAGGCCGTGGATGTCGGGCAACCCGAGATCGCAGAGGGCGAGGTCGAAGTGCTCGCGCAGCGCCGCCTGCAGTGCGGGCACACCAGAATCGGCAGCCGTGCACTCGTGACCCTCGCCCCGCAGGACGATCAAGCACATGCGCAGGATCGCGGGGTCGTCGTCGACGACGAGAATCTTCACGGTTGAGGTTCTAGCGTGGCGCCCCCTGAAACGCTGGAAAGCCGCCGCAGGTGGATCGGATCAGGAGCCGCCTACGCGACCACGAGGGCGTGGCTGACGATGGTGAAACCACGCGTCTTGAGGTGCTTCACCAATTCTTCGACGTGGTCGACGACGGCGCGGCGGGCGGCGGCGTCGGCGACGATGAATTGGGCGTCGAGCCCGTCTTTTCGCTTCACGAGCTTGAGGTGCAGGCCGCCAAAGACGTCGGCCTTGAACTGCAGGTGCACCTCGGGCAGGCCGCTGTCGGCGTCGTCAGCGCCGACGAGCACCATGTCGAGCAATTCGCCGAGCAATTCGCTGGTGGATTTTTCTTCGCCGTCTTCGCCACCGTCGACGACGCCCTCGCCGACGGAGGCGCTCGGCCGACGAACCGCGGGCGGCGCGCGCAGCACGCCCGGGCCCACACGGAACGAGGACGCCGAAGACGAAGAAGCAGAAGAAGACGACGCCGACTTCTCTGCCAACAGCGCCTTCAACGTCGACACCGCCAGCGGGTACAGCTCGCCCATCTCAGGCGCGCCCAGCCCGCACGCCGTTGCGCTTGGCCAAGAGCCAGAACGACTTGCGGTCGAGCCCCGCGAGGCGGGCGGCCTCGGAGATGTTGCCCTCGGCGCGCTCGAGAGTGCGCCGCACGTACTCGAGCTCGAAGTCGGCGACGACGCGCTTCTTTTCGTCTTTGAACGTGCCCTCGCGCGGCAGCGGCTGCCCCCCGCTCTCGTCGAGGTCGAGGTTGTGGATGATCTCTTCGTTCGAGAGCACCACGAGCTGCTGCACGCGATTCTCGAGCTCGCGCACGTTGCCCGGCCAGTCGTGGGCCACCAACCGCGCAAATGCCTCAGGTGAAAATCCCGAGGCTTTTTTGCCGTACTGTTTCTTGAAGTTGTTCAAGAAGAAAGAAGCAAGGAGCGGGATGTCTGCCTTACGCTCACGCAGCGGTGGAATCACGATCGGAACGATGTTCAAGCGATAGAAAAGATCTTCGCGAAACTTGCCTTCTTGCACCATCGTGCGCAGGTCGCGGTTGGTCGCAGCGACGATGCGCACGTCGGCTTTTTCGGTCTTCGGCGCGCCGAGCGGCTTGTATTCTTTCAGCTGCAAAAAGCGCAGTAGTTTCACTTGCACGGCGGGTGAAACCTCGCCGATCTCGTCGAGAAAGAGGGTGCCGCCTTCGGCCTCGACCACCAGACCCGGTGTGTCGCGTTGGGCGTCGGTAAAGGCGCCTCTTTTGTATCCGAACAACTCGGACTCGAGCAGCGTGTCGGTGAGGGCGCCGCAGTTGACGGCGACGAAGCGCTTGTCTTTGCGCTTGCTGAGCTCGTGCACGCGGCGGGCGAACACCTCTTTGCCGGTGCCGCTCTCGCCGGTGAGCAAGACGGTGGCGTCGGTCTGCGCCGTCATCGGCAGCCGGCGCAAGAGCCCCATCAACGCCGGTGTGTTGCCGATGATGGGCGTCGTGCCGTCGGCGGACGACAGCGACTTGCGCAGCTCGCGCACCTCGCGCGAGAGGCGGACGCGCTCGACCAGCGTGCGCACGCGGGTCAAGAAGACCTGCTGCTCGATCGGCTTCTGGATGTAGTCGTCGGCGCCGCGCTTCAAGAAGCGCACGGACTCTTCGACGCTGGCCTCGGCGGTCATCAACAACACCGGCGTCTCGGGCGACTGCCGCTTCACCTCGGCGAGGATGGCCTCGCCGCTGACATCGGGCATGCGCACGTCAGAGACGATGACCGCGATGTCGCCCTCGGCGAAGCGCTCGAGCGCGGCCCGGCCGCCGTCGACAAAGATGGGCGTGAAGGGCTCGCTGCGGACGTACAGCTCGAGGAGAAACCGCGTGTTCTCGTCGTCGTCGGCAATCAGAACGTTCACAGGCCCCTCATAGCAGCCACGATCCGCCGGTCCAGCTTCGGTCCATTTTCGGACGCCGCTGCGGCGGATCGGAAAGCTGCGATCGACGTGGCGCGATGGCATGCTCGGCCCATGCGCTTCTTCGCTGCCTTCGTCGTCGTCGCTGCCGTCTCTGCCGCCGTCTACAGCGCCGTCGCTCGCGACGACGCCGCCGACGCTGCGGCAGTCAGGGGTCTGTGGTCGCGCGTGCCGCACGGCACCGGACAAGACGCCGACCCCGTCGCTTTCTATTACTTTCACGACGGTGACATCGGTCTTTATCGATATGGTCAAGTCGCCTACAACAACACGCACAGCTATCACTGGTCGGCCGACGGCGACACGCTGAGCCTTGACTACAACAAGAGCGGCGAGCGCCAGGCCCTCGGCTACCGCGTCGAACAGGGCAGCCCGAAGGTGCTCGTCATCGTCGACGATCCAATGAACCCCGGCGTCAAAGAGACGCGCTACCGCTGGGTGCCGCCGCCCGACTTCGGTCCTGAGGCCGCCGACCTTGAGAACCGCGACGAGCATGACGCGGGCGACGTCGATTTGACGTTGGGTGAACGCGTCGATAATCGACTTTGGATGGATCTCAAATCATTCAAGACCGGCGGCATGGGTTTCTCGATGTACCAGCTGCGCCCCGCCGGCATCGACGGACGTGGCACCGGCTGGTTCCACGTCGGCGACTTCAATGACTGGTCGACCGAAGCGCTGTCGTACCGGCTGGTGCGCGGCGAAGACGGCTCGCGTCTTGAGTCTCAGCCTGGCGCTGCCGGCACTGCTGTCGATCTGCTGTTCACCTTGCGCAAAGAGCGCAGCGTCGCGCGCCTGCAGGTCGGCCACCGCAGCGTCGGCGGCAAAGACGTGCGTTTTCTGACGATCCAGCCCGACCCGCGCGACTTCGGCGCCGCCCACGCCTACGAGGACGCGGGCCCCAGCTTCGGCATGTTTGTCGGCGACAGCGCCGCCGCCCGCGCCGCCCGCGGCGATGACTGAACGCTTGTGACCCTGGCACGGCGCTGAGACGGCACGGCTCCTGCTCATCCGGCCGCGTGCCGGTACGCTGACCGCGATCGTTCACGAGGTTGTCGATGCGCATCTCTTTGCCGGTCGTTGCTCCGCTGCTGGTCTGTTCGCTGCTGGTCTGTTCGCTGCTGTCGTGCGCCGCGCCGCCGCCGGTCGAAGAGGCCATCAGCGGCGTCGAGCCGCTCTCACAAGACGAGGGATGGAGCATCCACATCCCGCCCTTTGATGTGCCACCCGGCGTCGAGATCCAGGACTGCTTCTTCTTCGCGTTTCCCGACTTGAACGGCGACGGCAGCGCCGTCTACGTCGACCGCTTCAAGCTCGGCCAGCGCACCGGCAGCCACCACATGAACATCTTTCGGATGAACACCATCGTTCATCTCGATGGCAAAGACGGCGACATCGTGCACGGCGGTGAGTGCCGCATCTCGTCGAACTGGGCCGACTGGCCCCTCGTCGTCAACACGCAAGAGTCGACCCCCGGCAAACCGGCTGTCGACTGGACGTTGCCCGACGGCGTCGCGCAGAAGTTCGTGCCCGGCGAGATGCTGATGGTGCAAAGCCACTACGTGAACGCAGATTTGCAGCCGACTGAAAATGGCGGCGAAGTGCGGGTCAACTTCTACAAGTCTGCGCTCGAGTCGCCCATCGAGATGGGCACGCTGTTCGCCAGCCAGCAGTCGATCCGCGTCTGCCAGTCGCGGCCGAAGCCGGAGTACATCGGCACCTGCGGCTTCGCCTCGGGGGGCGAAGGCAACGTCTTTCACCTCGCGGCCATGAACGGCCACTTTCACAGCCGCGGCACCAGCTTCAAGATCTGGCCGTGGGATGGCGTCTCGCTCGCGCCGCCGCTCGACGAGGACAAGATCTACGAATCCACCGAGTGGGACGAGCCCCCGATGTCGATCGACATGGACGTGCTCGTGCCGAACAACGGCGGCATCACCTGGTCGTGCGACTACGCGTGGGAGCCCCCGAGCGAAGGCTGCGACGAGCTCAACGCCAGAGACCCTGAGCAAGCCAACGACTGCTGCTACACCTTCGGCAACTCGGCCCAGTTCGCCGAGCACTGCAACGTCTTCGCCTACTACTGGCCGAAGACCGATGACATCAACTGCAACTGAACTTGCACGTTTGACCCAGAAGACCTGCCAATGAAACCCCGTCGTCTCTCGTTGCTCGCGCCCCTGCTCCTGCTGCTCCCGCTCGGTGGCGTCGTCGGTGGAGGGTGCGAGCCGCCGCCGCCGGGCGAAGGTGAGGGCGAGGGCGACGGCGAGGGCGAGGGGCCTGTCGAGTGCTTCTCGGGCGACCCCAACGCTGAGCCCGAGTTCACCGTCGGCTACCGCGACGTCGACGGCGTCTTTGTCGCCCTCGAAGACGGCGGCGCGGTGCCCATGATCTTCGCGCCGCAGGCGCGCTTCGCGATCTTGCTCGGCGCCCGCGTCCGCAACATGGACATGTGCCGCCTCTTGATCTCGGCCGGCGTCTTTGACGACTGCCAGAGCCCGCCGCGCGTCATCAGCAGCGAGATCCGCGGCGTCGACATGGTCATCGATGACGCCACCGGCTTCGCCACCCCCGAGAACCCCGACACCCTCAACAACTACGCGAACCTCGATCTGACCTTCAACACCGGGTCGGACCGCGACATCGACGACGAGCCCTACCGCTTCCAGGTGCGCGTCACCGATCGGGCCCAGCGCACCGCTGTCGTCGAGGGCACGCTGGTTCCTGTGTGTGCACAGGCCGAGCTCGTCGACAAGTGCCGCTGCGAAGGCGACGTCGACTACACGAACACGGCTGACTGCGCCGACACCGCCGCTGACCCCGACGTCGTGCCCGGCACCTGCAGCGACGGCTCGCCGCTTCCCTGAACCGCGACCCGCGCCGCACTTCGCGACTGGCCGTGCGGGGGGACACGCGTGGCAGTCGACGTCGACGGTGGCGGGCGTCTGGTAGCGTCGATGTGTGCCGCTTGACCCTGTCCTTCTCGTCGTCGACGAACGCGGCGTCGTCAGAGGCGCCAACGGCGCGGCCGCCGTCTTCTTCGGCCGCGGCGTCGTCGGCGTCGCCGTCGCTGACATCGTCAGAGGCGCCGACGGCGCCGTCGATGACTTCGCCCGCAGCGGCCGCGGCCTCGTCGTCAACGCAGACGCCCGCGTCGTCGTCGACGTCGTGGTCGGCGGCTTCGACGGCTTCGAAGGCTTTGGCGGCGAACCCTGCCGCTCGCTGCTGCTCTTGCCCGTCGGCGCCGGCCGCGAACAGATGCGCCAGATGGCCGCCACCGTCGGACACGGGCTGAGAAATCCGCTCGCTGCCGTGCGCAACGCGTGGTTCTACGTGGGCAAACGCGTGCGCGACTCTGACGTCGCGAAGAGCGACGCACGCGTGCCGCAGTTTCTCGACATCGTCGACGTCGAGCTCAAGCGCTGCGCGCAAGTGGTCGCTGACCTCTTCGACTTCGCCGAGCTGAAAGACCCGCAGCGGGCCCCGGTGCGCTTGCGCTCGCTCGTCGACGACGTCGGCATCGACCTCGGCATCGACCTCGGCCCCGCCGTGGTCAACGACGTCGACGGCGACCTGCCGCTCGTCGCCATCGATGCCGCGCAGGTACGCCAGGCGCTGACCGCGCTGGTGCAGAACGGCTTCGACGCCGCCTCTGCGCTTCACAAAGACGGCGCGCGCGTCGTCGTCAGCGCCGCCGTCGAGGGCCACGACCTCGTCGTGGGCGGCCGCGGCAACCGGCCCCGGCGGGCGGTAGGGGCCCCCCCGCGGCGGGTGGATGCCCCCAAAACCACCAAAAGGTAAGGCGCCCGCCGGGGGCCCGCCCCCCGGGCCCCCGGGGAGGTGGGGAGAGGGG
>JANNAY010001057.1:0-13982 GCA_031384945.1 Deltaproteobacteria bacterium | reverse complement strand
GTCGTCGTCGGTGAAGGGCGCGCCGCCTCGCAGGCGCAGCACGGTGAGCACGCCGAGCGCGCGCTCTGTCGGGTCGCTCGCAGGCAAGAGCGGCACGGTGAGCAACGGACCGGGCACCAGCGACGTCAGCTTCGACACGTTGAGCGCGTGGCGGCCGTCGCCGGCGGCGTCGTCGACGCGCACGGCGCGGCGTTCAGCGAGGGCGACGCCAGCGAGCCCGGTGTCTGACGGGATGGCCCGCGACAAGACCTTCTCTTGGCCGATGCCGGCGGCGGCCCGGTAGATGAGCGCCGAGGTGCGGTTGTCGATGAGTCCGACGCTGGCGGCGTCGGCGGCGAGCACGTCTTTGGCGCGGGCGACGACGACGTCGAGCACGCCTTGCACGCCGTCGGCGCCGAGCAGGGCGCGGTCGACGTCGACCAGCAAGTCGAGCTCTGAGACGCGCCGCGCGAGCGCCCGCTTCTGCTGCGCCAGCTCATCGAAGAGCAGCGCGCGCTGCAGGGCGACGGCGATCTCAGAGCCCACCGCCATCAAGAGCCGCTCGTCGTCGTCAGAGAACGCGACGGCGCGGTCGGTCGACGGCTTGCGGTTGAGGGCTTCGACGACGCCCTTCACGACGCCGTCGCGGTCGACGATGGGCACGGCGAGCAAGGTGCGCGTGCGGTATCCGGTGGCTTCGTCGATGGCGCGGTGAAAGCGCGTGTCGGCCCAGGCGTCGTCGAGCCGCACCGGACAGCGCGCGCTGACGACGGCGCCGGCGATGCCCGCGCCCTTCGGCAAGCGAATCTCTTCGTCGTGCCCGAGGACGACGCGCGACCAGACCTCGCCGGTCTTTTCGTCGACGAGAAACAGCGACGCGCGCTCGCAGTCGACCAGCTCACACACGCTGTGCACGATCGCCGGCAGCAACGTCGACAGCTCGAGGTTCGTGCCCACCGCCGAGGCCACGTCGCGCAGCGCCGCCAGCTGCCGCCGCGTCTCGCGCAGGGCGACGCCGACGCTGCCTTCGCCTGAGTTGTCTTTGCGGTCTTCGTTGGCCATCAGAACATCGTACTCCGCGTCCGGAAAACGATAAGAAACGGCCCGCCCCGAGGAGACGCCTGTGCACAAAGTCGAAGCCGTCATCAAGCCGTTCCGCCTCGACGACGTCAAAGACGCCCTCGACGCCCTCGGCGTCGGCGGGCTCACCGTCACCGAGGTGCGTGGCTTCGGCCGCCAGCGCGGCAAGTCCGAGGTCTACCGGGGCGCCGAATACGTCGTCGACTTCGTGCCGAAGGTGAAGCTCGAGTGCGTCGTCGAAGACGCCCTCGTCGAAAAGGTCGTCGACGCCATTCAGACGGCCGCCCGGTCGGGACGCATCGGCGACGGCAAGATCTTCATCAGCGAGATCAAAGACGCCGTGCGCATCCGCACCGGCGAGCGCGGCGACGCGGCCCTTTAACGACCGAACAATTTTGCGAAGAGGCCCTTCTTCTTCGCGACGACGTCGAGGTCGACTTCGTTGGATTCGACGACGCCCGTGAAGGCCTGCGGGTGATGCGCGGCCTGCGTGAACCCGTGCCACGGCGGCGCGCGGTAGACGAGCACCACGCGGTAGCGCCCCGTCGACAAACGGTCGTAGCTCCACCCGATGTCGCCCGACGCGCCGGCCGGCTGGGTGCACGCCAACGACTCCGTCCGCGACGTCGAGGTGCCGGGGGCGAGCACGAGCCAATCTTCGGCGACGCCGCAGGGCAAGACCGGGCCTTTGTCGGGTTCGACGATGGCGCCTTTGTCGTCGACGACTTTCAAGAAGCGGTTCCACCAGAACGTCAACGCGAGCGGCTGCGTCGACGTGTTGGTGAACATCGACGTCAAACCGTCGGCCCCGTGCGCGAGCGTGATGGACAGCGACATGCCGTCATCCTCCCTCAGAAGAAGACGCGGAGCTCGAGGGCGAGACGTTGACGACGGTCTCGATGGGCGCCGGTGTGCACGGCGAGGGCGGTCGAGCTGATCGAGCAAGTCGGGTCGGTGCTCTCGGTGTCTTCGGCGTCTCTGGCGCAGGCGTCGGCGTCATCTCCGGCGCAGGCGGCGGCGTCATCTCCGGCGCAGGCGTCGAAGGCGCTGTCGTCGAAGGCGGTCAGCGGCAGATCAGCGGCTGCGGTCACAGAAAAGCGAGGGCAACAAGGACGCGAGCACGTGACCTTCGCCAGGGGCGCCAACCTCCCACGGACCCGAATCGATCTGGCGGTCGGGGCGTCCGGATGCGCTGCGCCCGCCGCATGACAGGTGGATCTGTAGGACACGCAACCACAGGGCCGGTGCTGCCGATCACTCCAATTGCGTGACGTGAATCGAGCTGTGGCTTGCGTCGTTCCGGAGCAGACGGGTCTTCCTGAATGTTCCGTTCACTCAAGACACAGACCGCCGTGCCGTTTGCTTCGTTTGAGACCGCACGCACACCGCTGACGCAAAGAGGGACGCCCGCCATGACCGAGACCATCGAGACGATCACTGCCAACGCCGCCGCCGCTGAGCTGCTGTCGTCGGCCCGCTTGCTCGTGAACCTCGCCAAGGCCATGGCCCGCGTGCAGCGCAACCGCATCCGCCCCCGCGCCAAGGGCAAAGAGCACCGCGTCTGACGCTCGCGTTGGCGACGTCACCTCTCAGCATGCAGCGCGGCCCCGGTGGCCGCGTTCATTTTTTCAGCGCCTGCAACGCGTCGATCGTCGAGTGCCAGACCACGCGCTTGCCCTCGTGCGAGACGAGCTCGAGGCCAGCGTCGACGTCGACAGCGGCGTCGGCGGCGCGTCCGGCGAGGGTGTGGATGCGGGCCCGCGTCAGGTGTTTGCGCGCCGTGCGCTCGCGCTCTTGCTTCAACACATCGTCGGCATCGAAGCCGGCGTTGGCGTCGTCAAAGGCGGCGGCGGCGCGGTCGCCGTAGACGACGGCGCCGTCGAAGTCAGCGGCGGCGCAGGCGGCCCAGCACAACGTCAGCCACCAATCTTCGGTGTTGCTGCGAGCCGAAGACGACGCCGCTGCCGGTCGCGACGTCGACGAGGCAGCCAGCGCCGACGCAGAAGAAGCAGAAGACGCAAAAGAAGAAGGCGCCGGGGTCGACGCCTCTTCCTGCTGCTTCTTCTGCGCCGTCGTCGTCGTCGGCGCGGGCTTCTTCTTCGCGGTCAGCGCTCGACCTTGAACTCGACGCGACGGTTGGCCTGGCGTCCAGCCTTGGTGCGGTTCGACATGATCGACTTGGTCTCGCCGTAGCCGGTGGCCTCGAGCAGCTCGGGCTTCACGCGCTCTTTGTCGATGAGCCACTGGCGCACCGAGTTCGCGCGGTCTTGCGAGAGCTTCATGTTGAACTCGTCGTCGCCGACGTCGTCGGTGTGGCCTTCGATGATCACCTTGGTGAGCTCGGAGCTGCGGACGGCGTCGCCGACCTCGGCCAAGAGCTTGGTCGACTCTTTGCGAATCGTGGCCTTGCCGGTGTCGAACTGCACCTGCTGCTTGATCTCGATCTTGTCTTTCTTGATGACGATGAGGGTGAACTTCTTCGGGCAGCCGTTCTTCTTGGGCTCGTCGTCCGAACGAATGCCCGGCTCTTTCGGGCAGCCGTCTTCGTCGTCGAAGAAGCCGTCGCCGTCGGTGTCAGGACGCGGGCAGCCGTGCTTCTCGGGGTTCGTCAGCTTCTGATCGATGCCCTTCTCGTCGGGGCACTTGTCTTCGATGTCGGCGAACTTGTCGTCGTCGCGATCGGGGCAGCCCTTGGTCTCGAGCGGGCCCTTGTCGTTGGGGCAGGCGTCGACGGTGTCGAGGATGCCGTCTTTGTCGTTGTCGATGTCGGGGCAGCCGTCGTCGTCTTCGAATTTGTCGAGGTCTTCTTTGCTCTGGTCGGGCGTGCCCGTCACACAGCTGTCGCACGGCGCAGGCTTCTCGAGCTTCGATCCATCGGCGTTGTTGATGACGATGGGCGGCAACGGACAGCCGGCGGTGCAGTCTTCGACGCCATCGCCGTCGACGTCGACGTCGGGGCGGCCGTCGGCGTCTCTGTCGCCGTCTTTGTCTTCGGGCGCGTCAGGACACTGATCGTTCTTGTCGTTGATGCCGTCGCCGTCGCGGTCGCCGTAGGGGCAGCCCTCGTTCTCGACAGGTCCGGGGGTGTTCTTGCACTTGTCGTCGACGTCTTTGACGGTGTCTTTGTCGTTGTCGTCTTCGGGGCAGCCGTCTTCGTCTTCGAAGAGGTCGATGTCTTCAGGCTGCTCGGGGCAGGCGTCGTTCTCGTCGAGGATGCCGTCGCCGTCTTTGTCGCTCTTCGTCTTGATCATCACGCGCTTGGGCGCGCACTCTTTTGAATTCGCCAGCGCCTTGTTGGCGTTCTCGACGGCGGTCTCGATGTGCTGCTGGGCGCGGATGAAGTCGCCCTGGGCCAGCTCGTTCTCGGCGAAGTCGACGTTCGACTCGGCCAGCGCCAGCTCGCGGGGCGCGCAGGTGTACGCGCCTGACTTCTTCGCCTTGTCGATGTCGCTGCGCACGACCTCGCTCTGCGCTTGGATGCGCGGGCCGACGCAGCTGCCGACGACGAGGCTGACGACGGACACGGCGGCGACGATGGTGACGACGCCGGCGACCTTCTGGATGCTGCTCTTCATCGACTTCACTTGGGCGCCTTCGTCGACGGATCTGAGCCCGGCACCGACGGCACGTCGAGCTTCTTGATGATGACCTTCTTCGGCGTGTTCGTCGCAGGCTCTGACGCCGTCGACTCTTCAACCGTCGTCGTCGATGGCTCGTCGACGTGCTTGTGCCGCTCTTCATTGGCGCGCTCGGTGCCCTGGGCAGCGAGGTCGGCGGCCTTGTAGGCGTAGTCGATGGCGGGGCCGTAGTCGGCGTAGCCGAGCTCTTCGTGGGCCTTCTTCAAATACTCTTCGGACGCCGTGTATTCGTAGATGGCGTAGCGGTCGGCCTCGGCCGCCTTGGCGCCGGCCAGCTTGGCCTCGGCGTCGACGATCAAGTAGGTCGACAAGATCGGGCCGCAGCCTGTCGTCGACAAAGCCATTGCACCGAGTGCCACGAGGACAAGGAGTCGACGCATAGGCCTGAGGGGATAACGCCCGGCGTCGCCGAGGGTCAAGAAAGCGCCAAAAAGAAAACGGCGCCTGCGAGGGCGCCGTCTTCGCGTTGAGGTTCTTGCGAACGCTCAGCCCGCGGGGCCCTGGTACGTCGCGTCGGAGAACGCGAGCATCGGGAGGAAGATGAAGGGGAGGAGGATGAGGCCGATCGCGTAGCCCGTGCTCTTGCCGAAGCTCTTCGCGAACGAGACGACAATCAAGATGCCGACGACGATGTTCACCAAGGGGATGAAATACAGGGCGATCCACCAAATCGGCTTGCCGATGATTTTCAACATCACAACGACGTTGTAGATCGGGACGATCGCAGCCCAACCGGGCTCGTTGGCCTTGACGTACACCTTCCACATGGAAGCGACCATGAGGACGAGAACCGCGAGATAGATGATACCGATGATTGCGCCTGCCACACTGCACCTCAAATGTTTCCGTGCTTGTGGCACGGTGTCTTGTTGACTCAGCTCGGTCTGTTGTTACGAGCGAGGCGGACCGTCCCGTTTTTGTGGGTCCCCTGTCAACCGCCGCGTCTGTGCGAGGCGATGACGAGCCTCACGGCGCAGTGCGACACATGTCGTTTCTTTCTGGGGGCGCATCGCAAAGCGTCGATTCAGTGGATCGTGAAACAGAACGACGGTCCGCACTCCAAGACGTGACGGCGGAAGGAGCCGATGTCGGCAGCCAGCGCGCTGTGGCAGGTTCCCGGCGTTGTCAGACGTGAGAAAACCCTGGCCGCGCCTGCTGGCGCTGGTGCTTGGCGCCACCTGCGGCGTCGCGGCCGTCGTGGCCGTCGATGTCGCGCGGCGTCCGGCGCCAGCCAGCGCCTGGCCCGTCGTCAACGCCCCCGTCGATGACGTCGTCGCCGCTGCTGCCAATCGGCCGCCCGTCACCGTCGCCTGCCCGCTGAAGCCCATCGACGCCGGCTGGATGGACGTGGCGCCGCCCGACGACGGGCCGCCGGCGCTGCCGCACACGCCGAAGTCGCTCGAGCCGCGGGTGCACTTCTGGGGCCGCGTCTGGGGCGAGATGAACGAGAAGCGCACCCTGATTGTCGACGAGCGGCGGCCCTGGGTGGTCTTCGCCGACGTCGACTGCGCCGACCTGTACGAGTGGGGTGACCCGGCCTTTGCCAAAGACCGCTGCGGCGAGCGGGTCACAACAGCGCGTAAAAAGGCGCTGGCGCAGCTGAAAAAAGGATGGTTCAAACCCGAGAATCTTCGTCGTTACAATGGGAACAAGAAACTGGCGAAGACGGCGGCGCAGAACCTGATCGGGGTCCGGGGACGCACCGACGCGCTGGCCCGGGCGAAAGAGCGGGCGAAGACGCAGCTGCAACACGCAGAGGCGCTGTACGAGGCGCAGGGGGTGCCGCGGCTCTACGCGCGGGCCGCCATCGTCGAGTCGTTGTGGCGTCCTGAGGCCTTGTCGCGCAGCGGCGCCGCTGGCGTGCTGCAGTTCATGCCGGTGACGTCGAAGAAGTATCTGTTTGTCGAAGAGGGCCTCGTCGACGAGCGCCTCGATCCGCTGCGGTCGTCGTGGGCGGCGGCGCGCTACCTCGCCGACATGAACAAGCAGCTGAAGTCGTGGCCGTTGACGTTGACGGCTTACAACACGGGCCCGGCCCGCATGAAGCGCGTGATGAAGCTGCGCCGCACCGCCGACCTCGGCCAAATCGCCAACGCCGGCGACATCGGCGAATACGGCTTCGACGGCCAGAACTACTACGCCCAGATCGTGGCCATCGCCCGCATCACCGCTGACGATGTCCTGCCGCACACAGCGCCGTTGGGGAAAACGCTGAAGGTTTTGGAGGACGCTCCCCTCGCTGACCTCGTCGTCTGCACCGGCACGACGTTGGAGACGCTGACGGCGCAGAACCCGGCGCTGCTGGCTCCCATTCGCAGCGGCGACAAGAAGGTTCCGGCTGGTTACGTGCTGCAGGTGCCCAACACCGGCGAGAAGACCGCGGCCCTCGAGGTCGATCCGACGAAAATCCTGCAGTGATGGCGCAGAGCATGGCGCTCCGGCCGCGACGAAGATTGTCGTCGGCGGAGCGTGTGGGCCGGCCAGATTGATGTTTGGCCTGCGGCCGGCCGAGATCTGCGCAAGCGCTCAGCGACATCAGCGCCGCGGCGAGTCTTCGCCGTGGCGTTTCTCGCCGGCGACGATGCGCTGAGGGTGTAGCCGGAACGTCGCGCCAGCGACGTCACCGGCGCGGCGACGAGGCTCCGAGGGTGACGCAGCCGGAACGTCGCCTCAGCGGCGTCACCGGCTGAGGAACCCTTGGAGTGTCGCGCCCGCGAGCGAAGCGAGGCGCAAAACAGGCCGCCTGCGAAGGCAAACTACGGGACCGGGACGCATTCGAAGACGCGTTTGACGACGTCTTCGACTTTGACTTCTTCGGCTTCGGCTTCGAACGTGAGCGGCACGCGGTGGCGCAAGACGTCGGGGCCGATGGCTTTGACGTCGTCGGGCACGACAAAGGCGCGGTGGTTCAAGAACGCGTGCGCGCGGGCGGCGAGGTTCAACGCCAGGGTCGCGCGCGGCGACGCACCCGAGCGCAAGAGCGGCTTCAACGACGCCAGCTTGGCGCCGAGCGGGCCCTGCACGTTGTCGGGCTCGCGGGTCGCGAACACGAGATCGACGATGTACTTTTTGACCTTCTCGTCGACGTAGAGGCGGCGGACGACGTCGGCGGCGGCCCTGAGGTCTTCGGCGGAGACGACGTCTCTGGCGACCGCGTCTTCAGGGTTACGGCCCTCGGTCATGCGGTCCATGATCAGGCGCTCTTCGGCGCGGGTCGGAAAGCCGACGACGATCTTCAACATGAAGCGGTCGACCTGGGCCTCGGGCAGGGGATACGTGCCCTCTTGCTCGACCGGGTTCTGCGTCGCCATGACAAAAAATGGCTTGGGCAGATCGAAGGTCTCTCGTCCAATGGTGACGCGGCGTTCTTGCATGGCCTCGAGCAGGGCCGACTGCACCTTGGCGGGCGCGCGGTTCACTTCGTCGGCGAGCAGCAGGTTGGTGAACACCGGACCGCGGCGCGGCAAGAACTCGCGCTTCTCAGGATCCCAGATCGATGTGCCCGTCAAATCACCAGGCAACAAATCGGGCGTGAATTGCACGCGGTGCGACTCGAGGTTCAGCACCTTCGCGAGCGTGGTGAGCGTCAGCGTCTTCGCCAGACCGGGCACGCCTTCGAGCAACACGTGCCCGCCGGTGAGCAGGCCGATCATGATGCGCTCGACCATCGCTTTTTGGCCGACGACGACCTTGCCGACCTCGAAGACGACGCGGTCGGCGAAGGCGGATTTGTCTTTGACCTCGACGCCGAGGGCCTCGATGTCGTCGGCGGCTTTGACGGGTGAGTCTGGAATCAGGTCGGTGCTCATGCGCTGCTCAACGCGCGGAGGCAAGGACGCCATCCTTGACGATGAAGTCTTCGGCGACGGCGGGGGCGAGGGGCTTCGCCGGGTCGACGGGCAGCTTGAGGGTGGCCATCACCGAGGCGGCCTGGCGCAAGACGCGGGCGCTGCGGGCGTCGTCGGCGACGACGGCTTTCAAGACGTCGGCGGCGGCGGCTTTGTCGTCGTCCGCGGCGCGGCCGTGAAAGGCTTCGACGGCCTCGAGGCAGGCCATCTGCACGTCGTCGGCGTGGTCGGCGAGGTAGGGCAACAAGACCTTGAGCACGCCCGCGGCCTCGGCGTCGCGCAGCTGGTTGATCAGCTCGGCTTTGCCCTGGGTGGTGCGGTGATCTTCGGGCGGGCGGGCCTGCAGCGCGCCGACGAGGTCTTGCACCCACGTCTCGGCCGACGGCGACAGGCGGCGCAGCGCCTTGCTCGCAAAGGCGACGTGGTCGTCTTTGGCCAGAAAGACTTGCAGCGCTTTCTTGGCCGGCTCGCCGCGGGTGGCGAGCTCGTCGACGAGCCAGCGCTTCTCTTCTTCGTCCCAGTGGGGTGACTGCACGACGACGGTGAAGCGCATCAGCACCGCGGCCAGAGCCTCGGGGGTGCCCCACGTGAGCAGCTTGTCCATCGCTTCGCGCCGGTACTCGGGCTGCGCGTAGCGCTCTTTGACCTTGAGGGTCAGCTTCTCGATGGACTTGGGAGTCGGTTTGTCGCTGAAGAGGGAATCGAGCAGGCCCATGGCGCGGCGTTAGGCCCGAACAACGAAGGTGTCCATGGGTCCGCTCAGGTGGGGCGCGGCTGCACGTCGACGAAGACCTGTTTCGCCGTGGCGTTTCACCCGCTGCCCGGTGGTACGGTCGGAGCGGGAGGTGTGATGCAGGGCATGCTCGGCAGGTACCGGGTTGTGCGCCAGCTCGGTGAGGGCGGCATGGCGCAGGCGTGGCTGGCGGCGGCGCCAGACGGCTCGCCCGTTGTGCTGAAGATCCCGCTCGAGTCGACGCCGCAGATGACGGTGCGGCTGCACGACGAAGCGCAAGCCGGCATGCGCGTCGCCCACGCCCACGTCGTCACGACCCTCGACTTCTTCGTCGACGCTGGCCGCCCCGTGCTCGTCATCGAATTCGTCGACGGCTGCGCCTTGCGCGATCTGCGCACGCGCGAGGGCATGAAGAACCCGCTGCCCGCCGCCGCCGTCGCCTGGCTCGGCAAGGTCGTCGCCGAAGCGCTCGTCGCCATCCACGAAGCCAAAGACGACAGCGGCCAACCGCTGGGCATGCTGCACCGCGATGTGACGGCGTCGAACATCCTCATCGCCCGAGACGGCGCGCCCAAGATCATCGACCTCGGCATCGCCCGCTCGGCCGAGAACCAGGGTGAGCAGACGCAGGTCGGCATGCTCAAGGGCACGCTGCGCTACCTCGCTCCTGAGCTGCTGCTCGGCGAGAGCTATTCGGCGTCGACCGACCTGTGGTCGCTCGGCGTCAGCTTGTTCGAGGCTGCGCTGGGCCGGCAGATGGTCGGCGGCGAGCCCGTCGACATTTTTCGCTCTTTGACGGCGGGCACCTACCGCAACCTGCGTCCCGGTGAGCAGCTCGACCCGGCGCTCAAAGACGCGCTCTTCATGTTGCTCGCCGACAAAGACCAGCGGCTGCGCAACGCCCGTGCCGCCGCCCGCATGTTCGCCGGCGTCGAGGCCCGCCTCGGACCTGGCGGCCAGCACGTGCTCGCCGCGATGGTTCCCTTCGCGCAAGACAACACCGACGACGACGGCCCCGACCCTGCGCCGGCGCCCGCGAAGAAGCCGCCGACGTCGCCGTCGCGCCCGTCGATCGCGCCGTTGCCGACGCGCACGATCGACGACGAATTCGCCGACGCCCAGGGCACCGTCGCGGCCCTCGCCCGCGGTCCGCGTTCGGCGACGCAAGAGACCGCGCCGCCGCAGGTCACCACCGCGTCGAACAAGATCGTCATCGGTGGCACCGCCTTTGGCACCGCCGCGACGCTGCAGATGGCCGCCGTCGACGTGAAGCCGCTGCCTGCGCCGGCTCCAACCACGAAGCCCGTCGTCGACGTTGGGCCGACCACGGCCCGGGTCCCAAGCGACGGCCTGATCTTGCCGAAGGTCGACGTCGTGCCGCCTGCGCCGGTGGGTCCGCCGTCGGCTGCTGCGCGTGCTGCGGCTTCGTCGTCGTCGTCGTCGTCGTCGTCGTCGTCGTCGATGATGACGGGATCGGTGGGGCCGACAATGGTCTTGCCGCGCGTCGACGTGAACCCCGCGCCAGCGCAGTCGTCGTCGTCGTCGTCGTCGATGATGGTGGGGCCGACCATGGTCATGCCCCGCGTCGACGTGAACCCCGCGCCAGCGCAGTCGTCGTCGTCGTCGTCGTCGTCGTCGTCGTCGTCGATGATGACGGGATCGGTGGGGCCCACGTTGGTCATGGCGCGCGCCGACGTCGTGCTGCCGAAGCCGTCACCGCAGCCGCCGGCGCCCCTCGGCGCGCCGACCATCGCCATGGCCGCCGTCGACGTCGGCATCGACATCGACGTCGACGACTTCGGCGGCAACGCCGTGGGCGACGTGCTGCCGCCGGGCGCGCCCACGGTGCAGATGGCGGCGTGGAGTCCCGATCAGGTGCTGCGCGATGATCGGTCGAGCGATTGGGGCGACGACACCGATAAGAGCGGGCCGCGGGCGCCGACGTCTTCACCACCGGCGACGAACCGGCCGTCGTCGGTGCCGCGGCCGGTGGCGCCGTCGTCGTCGCAGGCGCGGCCGACGATGCAGATGCCGGTGTCGGCGCTGCCCGGCACCCGCAACGACGACTGAACGCAGCTCAATGCGGGGCGGGCTGGACCAGCGTGGCGTGCACGATGGTCATCTCGAGCTCATCGATCGCCTCGATCGAGTAGGTCTCGCCGGTGCCGACGTCGATGACATCGCCGGCTTCGACGTGCCGTGGCTCTTGCATGTCGTAGATGACGCCTTTGCCGCGGGTGACGAGAAAGACGACGTCGTCGACGGCTGTGGTGTCGGGCAGCTCGCTGCCCGCGTTGAGAACGAGGTGCACGACGCGAAGTCCTTCGCGCTGCAGCACGATCTCTCCTCGTCCGGGCGGGTGCATCAGCGAGGCGTTGGTGATCGGTTGTTCCATTGGATCCTCCAGGGTGTGTGCCCTTGATGATCCACAGCGCGGGCCAGCGACGACGACGGCGCAACGACGCCCCATGCGCCAGTCACGTCACTCAGACGTCGTTCAGAGCGGCTGGTTGATCTGCGTCTTCACGCCCGAGACGACGGTGACGGGGAAGGTGCGCTTCTTCTTCGTCTCGCTGTTCTCGAGCGTGATGTTGTACTTGCCCGGCGCCAACTTCAGCGTCGTCGGCGTCTGCCCGTAGGGCCTCTTGCCAATGTAGATGTCGGCCCATGACCCGGGCACGTCGACATAGACGCTTCCTGGCGGACCGGTCGGCGCGGGCGTCTCGGTCTTCGTTGTCGCCTTTGTCGTCTTCGGCGCCTCGGTCTTCGGCGTCTCCGTCTTCGGCGTCTCCGCCTTCACCGGCTCCGTCGGCGGCGTCTCTGCCTTCAGCGGCTCAGGCGTCGTCGTCGTCGTCGTTGCAGGCGTCGGCTCGGGCGTCACCGGAGTCGGCGTGGTCACCGGAGTCGGCGTCGTCAGCGGCGTCGTCGTCACGGGAGTCGGCGTCGTCGTCACAGGCGGCGCGACCGGCGCGGGGCCGTTGTTGTTGCTGACGATGATCAACGCGGCGGCGATGACGCCGGCGGAGAGGATCGCCGCGGCGGCGACGAGCGGCTTGCGCGACGGCGCCGGCGCATCAGGCGGCAGCTGCAGCGCCACGATCGGCGTCGGCGACGTGATCGACGGCGGGTTCGGCTGCGACTTCTCGCCCGCGGGAACCAACGTGCGCGTCGCCGGCGTGCCGGTGTCGCCGTCGTCGTCGCCGGGAGCGGGCGCGAGGGCGCTGCTCATCACGCGATCGGCCTCGAGCTGCAGCATGCCGTCGGCGACCACCGTCTCTGTCGCGGGGGCAGGAGCGTTGCGCCGCGAAGGCTCGCGCGCTGGCGCCGGCGCCAACTTGTTCGACGAAGACCGCTCAGCCGGAGACGATGACGCCGACGACGACGACGACGGACCCGGCGCCTTCAAATTCTGCTGCGACGCCGACGACCGCTGCTTCTCAAACTGCTGCGCCGCCTGCTCAAGCAAACGCGGATCGTCGCCCATCGTCGTCGGCAGCGACGGCGCCGGACCAGAAGGACCGGGCGCAACGGCCAACTTCGCCGACGAGACAAAGACGGCAGACTCGTCGCCCGACGATGATTGTGCAGGCGGCTCTTCACCCGTCGACGACACCGCGATGTCTTCGAGGCGCTCGGTGCGCGGCGCGGGCGGAGGAATTGCGGGGGCGGCGATGACGTTGGTGCGCTTGAGTTGGGCGTCGGCGCCAGCGTCGACGATGCGCGGAAAGACGTTGCGCACCTCGGCGGTGGCGGGGTCGATCTGGCCCGAGAAGAGGAAGCGCGAGAGCGCGAGCTCCATCTGTCTGAGGTTGGCGAAGCGGTCTTCGGGGTCGCCCTGCAACGCCTGCAAGACGATCTCTTCGAGGGCGGTGGGGACGTCGCCGCGCTTGCTCGACGGCACCGGCACGTCGACGCTCATCACTTTGCGCAGGATGGTGGCGTCGTTCTCGCCGCGAAAGAGACGCTCACCGCACAAGAGCTCCCACAAGACGACGCCGACCGCCCATTGGTCGAGGCGGTGGTCGAAGTGCTTTCCTTCGGCCTGCTCGGGGGACATGTACGCGACCTTGCCTTTGACGATGCCCGTCGACGTGTGCGTCGCGCGCTCGGCGGCCTTGGCGATGCCGAAGTCCATGACCTTCACTTCGCCGTTGCGCGAGATCATGACGTTGTGGGGCGAGACGTCTCTGTGGACGATGCCGAGCTGCTTGCCGTTCTCTTGCAGCGAGTGCGCGTGGTGCAGACCGCGGCACATCTCGATGCCGATCTGCGTGACCTCGCCGAGCTCGAAGGGAATCTGCTTCTTGCGACCGTGCTCCATCACGCGGCGCAGGTCGGCGCCTTCAACGAGCTCCATCGCCAGATACAAAGTGGCGCCGCTGTCGTCGTCGACCTCGCCGAAGTCGAAGACCTGGACGACGTTGGCGTGCTGCAGTTTGGCTGCAGTGCGCGCCTCGTCGCGGAACATGGTCACGAACTCTTCGTCTTCGAGGTAGTGCGGCAAGACGCGCTTGATGCAGACGCGTTTCTCGAAGCCGGCCTGCGCGGTGCGCGCGCGAAAAATCTCGGCCATGCCCCCCATCGCGAGGCGCTCTTCGAGAATGTAGCGGCCATACGGACGAGGAAACCCCACCGCGACAATCTAAGCGGTCCCCAACCAGATCGCGAACGATCCGAGCCTTCGTCGTCGAGAGACCCTGTGTA